>CALGCW010000165.1 GCA_937884385.1 uncultured Clostridia bacterium
AATGCAATGGACTGACGGCAGCCCCTTAGAACTTAGCGTTCGTAATAAAAACTGTCAGCCGCATTCTTGTTATAAAGATTCGATTAAGCAGGTTGTTCCGTTTTTGAAGGGGTGGGCGCGCCCACCCCTTCAAAAAGCGCGTTCGTGTCACTCACCAAAATGAATCGTAATAAGTTTTAGCGGAAACGTTGCAAAGCAAAACAAAAAGAGAAAGGAAAAACAAATGATTAGTGTAGGGATTGATGTTGCTAAAGAAAAAAGCACAGTGTGCTTTTTGAAGCCGGGCGGCGAGGTCGTAAAAACGCCATATGATGTGATGCACAACAAGACAGATCTTGCAGCTTTGGTTGGGTGCATAAAATCTTCCGATGAAGAAGTGCGTGTAGTTCTCGAAGATACGGGACACTACCATTTTCCTGTCGTTAAGTTTTTAGTGGATAACGGAATTTTCGTTTCGACAGTAAATGCTTTGAGAATGAAAAAATACTGTTCTCAGAACATTAGAAAAGCTAAGACAGACCGCATTGATGCAATTAGAATTGCTTCATACGGTATTACATATTGGAGCGAACTTATTCCCTCATCTCCCTTAGATACGATATACAAGGAGCTGCAAATGCTCTCCAGACAATACCATAGAACAACGGCGTTGTTGGTTAAAGCTAAGATAAATTTATCCACAATACTTGACCAAGTAATGCCCGGAATACAAAATATGCTGCAAAATGTTAGAGAAAACAAAAAATTAACTAATTTCGTTGCTAAGTACACTCACTTTGAAAACATTTGCTCTATGGGAGAAAAACGATTCATAAGCAACTATTGCAGTTGGGCAAAAAAACAAGGATACCGCGGCTTGCACGAACGTAAAGCAAAGGACATATTTGCTTTAGCTCAAAGCGGTATCCCCGTCCTTCCGAACACCAACTCTACTAAAATTGTTGTGGAAGAAGTTATTCGGGTACTCCACGAAATTGAAAGTTCCCGCGTATCTATTTTAGCACAAATGAATGCTCTTGCCAAGACTTTACCCGAATTTTCTTTAGTAAATTCTTTTTCTTGCGTCGGAGAAGTGCTTACACCTATGATTATTGCGGAAATTGGTGACGTTAGAAGATTCAAAAACAAGCACTCTCTGATTGCTTATGCGGGAATTGATGCACCACCTTACCAATCTGGTACCTTTAATGCAACCGAAAGACATATTTCAAAAAGAGGAAACAGTTATCTACGTAAGGTCGGTTTTGAGATTATGCAATCGTTAATTAAGCACCAACCAAAAGATGATCCTGTTTTCGACTTCATTCAAAAGAAACGCTCTGAGGGGAAATCTTGTACGGAAGCTATGATTGCCGGACTCAACAAATTTTTGCGCATTTACTACGGAAAAGTTAAAGAAATCCTCTCTTAAACTCCAATTTGAATACAAAATGGCGATTAAATCCATAGATCTAACCGCCATGCTGTTCTGCGCTCTTTTTAAGCTCACAAATATTTTCGATTTTTTCTTAAAACCTATTGACTTTATTTAGCAGGTTTTTCTTTTTAATGAAATTCATACGCATATTCGGACGGCGAGCTGCCTACGTTAGACTTAAACTCCACCGAAAAATACTTGTAATTGACGGCAATAGCATTATAAACCGCGCCTTTTACGCTATGCCTCTTTTAACCACTAAAAGCGGTACGCCCACCAACGCTGTTTACGGTTTTATGAATATGTTCTTTAAGATGCTTGGCGAAATTAAGCCCACTTACGTTGGCGTTGCCTTTGACCTTAAAGCCCCCACTTTCCGCCATAAACTTTACGCTGAATACAAGGGCACTAGAAAGCCTATGCCAGAAGAACTTCGCCCACAAATTCCACTTCTTAAAGAAGTGCTTAATCTTATGGG
This sequence comes from uncultured Clostridia bacterium, assembly GCA_937884385.1. Lineage (GTDB taxonomy): Bacteria > Bacillota > Clostridia > Oscillospirales > CAG-272 > RGIG4608. Next base: position 1,896 of record CALGCW010000165.1, read on the forward strand.
TGTAAAAACCTTTGAAAAGGAAGGCTCTGAAGCCGACGATATTATAGGCACTATTGCTAAACACACGGATATTCAAACGATAATTTTTACGGGCGATAAAGATTCTTTTCAATTAGTTGACGAACAAACCGAAGTTCACTTTACAAAACGCGGTATAACCGACGTAGAAATTTACACGCACGAAAACTTTACCGAAAAAACTTCGCTTGTTCCCAAACAAATAATCGAACTTAAAGCACTTATGGGCGATTCGTCGGACAATATCCCCGGCGTTACGGGAATCGGCGAAAAAGGCGCGCTCAAGTTTATAAGTGAGTTCGGCAGTCTTGAAAAACTCTACGAGGAGCTTG
>CALGCW010000166.1 GCA_937884385.1 uncultured Clostridia bacterium
CATAGCGTGCGGCACTCCCGAATCGGGTACACCTGCCACGAAGTCAACCTCGGGGAGCTCACCTCTTGCCATTTCGTCACGCGCCATAATCTTACCGTTAGTCACGCGCATGACCTCCACGTTTCTTCCCTCATAGCGAGAGTTGGGATAGCCGTAATAGGACCAAAGAAATGCGCATATTTTCATCTTCTCACCCGCAGGCGAGAGTGTTTCTATCTTATCGGGCATGAGCTTGACGATCTCACGGGGACCAAGCTCGTAGGCATCCTCGTATCCAAGCTTAGTATAAGCAAAGGACTCAAAGGACACGCAATGTCCTTCCTCGTTCTTTCCGATCAGAACGGGCAGACGACCGTATTTATCTCTTGCCGCAATCACCTCGCCGTCCGAGGTCAGAATGAGCAGAGTCAAAGAGCCGTCGATCTCGTCCTGTGCGTGCAGAATCCCCGATACGAGATCGTCAGCTTGATTGATAAGTCCTGCCACAAGCTCGGTGGTGTTGACCTTGCCCGAGCTCATTGCCATAAACTGATGACCGTGATCCGAGTAATACTTCTCAACAAGTTCCTCGGCGTTATTGATACAGCCTACTGTGGTGATGGCGTAAATACCGAGATGGGAGCGAACGAGAAGCGGTTGGGGATCGCTGTCGCTGATACAGCCGATACCGCTGCAACCGTGGAAGTCAACCAGATCCTTCTCAAACTTGGTGCGGAACGGTGTGTTGCCGATAGAGTGGATCTGACGCTGAAATCCATCCTGCGCATCATAAACGATCATACCGCCGCTTTTTGTACCGAGGTGAGAGTGATAGTCAACACCGAAGAAAATATCCATTACGCAATCTCTTTTGGAGACTGCTCCGAAAAATCCTCCCATTAAGCGAAGAAGAGCTTATTGAGCGTCATGGGATCGATATACTTGCCGTCCTTGTAGACACGCATATTGCCGGATGCGATCTCGTCGATGAGCATCACGTTGCCATCGGCATCGTATCCGAACTCAAACTTAATATCGTAAAGGTCAAGACCCTTTTCCTTAAGGTCATCCGCAACGATCTTGGTGATCGCCTGCGTCTGCGCCTTGAGGGAGTCGTACTGCTCCGCGGTCATCACGCCGAGGTCGACAAGTCCGTCCTTGGTTACAAGGGGATCGCCCTTTGCATCGTTCTTGAAGGTGGTCTCAACGTATGCGGGAAGATCCTGACCCTCAGTGCAGTAATCGGAATAACGGCGGTAGAAGGAGCCTACTGCTTTATAGCGGCAGATTACTTCAAGTCCCTTGCCGAACACCTTAGCAGAGAGAACCTCCATGGTGGTATCCTCAAGATTTGCGCTGACGTAGTGAGTTCTGATGCCTGCGGCATTGATCTTCTCAAAGAAATAAACGGACATACGGAGGTTGACATCGCCAACGCCCTCGATGGTGAGTCCTACCGAGTTTTCACCGGGATCGAACACACCGTCCTTGCCGGTGCAATCATCCTTAAAGAGAAGCAAGCAGTTGCCATTGGGCAGCTCGTATACGTTTTTGGTTTTTCCGGTGTAAAGCAGTTTCTTTTCCATAGTGGAAATCTCCTTTTATATTCACAAATTTTTGAACGAACGTAAGTGCCTTGGGGCAAGATTTGTTTTGAAAAAACACTCACCCATTATGACATTTTTATTATACTACAAAATCACGCATTTTTCAATATATTTGATAAAAAAACAGGAGCTCAACAAAAACATTTTTTGGTTTGAGTCTGATGGCTGTTATTACAATCCTTTGACGACATAGGAGTATAAGCACGATTTATTCAGATCCACGTCGTGCATATTGATTGCTCTGATTTCAAGCTCGTCATAGGTCGTGTAATAATAGATTCCACTATCCGCATTGCAACAGCTACTGTAGTGCGTATATTCAAAGCCATCGGCAGACCGAACACACCCCTTTGGCATCGCAACGGAATTCAGAATGTGAAAGAACTGATTCACGTTTGATTTTTCGTTATGCTCCGATATGGAGTTTTCCTTAACGAAAAGAGCCCTGATGAACCGTGATGCGCTTGAATAATCTCCGGGCAAGCCCATCGCTCCCATTCCCAAGCTATAGTTTTTCATAGGTATTCTTTCCGCGAATTGCGAGATTGCTTGACCTGTACTTAGCCCCATGTAATTGCTCACGTTCGTACAGTGATATTCAAAAGGCGGGTTGTTCGTCAGCACCTCAAAGGGATTGTCGTATATTTTCAGTCCATCCTTCAAGGGCTCTGCTACGATACTGCCATTTTTATCACTGATCATCCAATGAAGCGGTGACAGTGGAAGCTGCTCGCTAAAGTGAGTATTCACCAAATTGATTTTTTCAAGCAGAGCCTTTGCTTCATCAACACAGGCACACTGCGCTAAAATCCAAGGAATAAGCTCAAAGGGCGTAACGTTGTCCCTTCCCTCTGCAAACTGACAGTAGACGGCATTTTCGGGAAAGTTCAAGCCTGCCATAGAGAGCCCCTTTTCGTTCGTAGCCTCATAGTATAGCGGATAATCATCGACAACGGTAGCCATACCGATCATTGCGTAGTGCGCTTTTATCGGCTTCTCATAACGCATTTTTATTTCATAATTTCTCGGAGTGATCACCACGCCCTCACCGTATCCGTGGTCAAGATCCAGATTTCTGCCGAAATAGGAAGCATTGCTTCTATAACAAATAGCCGTACACATAAAAACCCCCGTGATTTTATTCCCCTTTAGTATTTCCCAAAGCAAATTAAAACATTTATTTACCGTATTGTTTTTGAAAAAACCAAGCAATCATCGACACTTAGCGAAAATTGTGATATATTATGCAAATTACTTGTTTTAATTTCAAGGGGATATATTGATGAAAATTGCAGTTGCGGCGATCACGGTTGCGGTACACACAACTGCGGCGGTCATAGCTGCCATTAAAATATCACTAGGGCTGACGGTTAATCTTCCGTCAGCCCTTGCTGTTTGATTGGTTTATCTATTAAAGATAATTAACCGCCAAGATTACGATGCTCGTGACGATCATAACGATACCGACCACGCGGTTTAAGGTCTTTGCGTTAGCTTTATTGGCGATTTTTGCGGCAATTCTCGCCCAAATAAGCGTAAACACAACGCACAACACGAGGCAAAGGA
>CALGCW010000167.1 GCA_937884385.1 uncultured Clostridia bacterium
GCTCCGTCTCTTGCGAGGGTATACTCAACACTTGCCCCCGCCTCATGTTCCGTTCCGTAGAAATACGAATCCAATACAGTAAGATTATCTCTTATATAGGACTCGTCCTTGCCCGCCTCGGCAGATACCGAAAAGACGAACGAAGGATCAATGTCAAAGATCTCCTCACTGCCGACGAATTCCTCAAGCTCCTCGTCACCTGCAAGAATTAAAACGTCGTGACAGACTTCACATTCATAAGTGATACCGTCCTCGTTTTCAAGCACCTCAATATAGGTGTGACCCGTTGCCGCCTTTGAGTATCGGTAAGTGGCATCGCATCGCTTGCACTCGCTCTGATATACGGTCCTCTCCGTGCAGCTTATCACACCGATCGCATTTGCATCGGCGTAATCGTGACCGAGCGCATTTGTGTAATCGGCATAGTACGTGCCGCCGCAATGCTCACAGTAATATTCAGTGTAGCCCATCGCTACACAGGTCGGTTCAACCACCTTCTTTAAAACCGGTTCGTGCTTTTTGTCGATACAGGACGCAAGCGTCATTAAAAGACAAAATGCCAAAAACACCAAAACAAAAGATAACAGCTTTTTCATATCAATCACTTTCTCCGTTTTTCCTCGGCAGGAATGTGAGTTTACTGACTATATGATACACCTTTTAAGCACGTTTTTCAAGTACTTTCGAAAATGTTTAATAATATATTACTAAATTATTACTAAATTATTAAATATAAAGCGTTTTGATCAAAAAAAGCAGGAAAAATCCTGCTTTTTTCAATGTATTTTTTGCCCTTTTTCAGCGTATTTTTTACCCTTTGCTCAGCCCTTTAAGCCCCAAAAAGCTTGCCCTGCCAAAGGTCGTTTTCAAATAGATATTTGTCAATATCATTGATAACCGTCACCTTTTTTCGCGACCATTCGGGCGCTAAAAGGTCCTCTCCAACACCGTCTCCCGTCAGCCTCGCAATGACCGTATTCTTGTGAAAATACTGCAAAGCGGTCGCTACAAGATGAACATATTTTTCTCGCTCAAGAGGGGTATATTCCCCACTTTCATACCATTTTGCGAGCTTCGTGCCGCGAATTACATGCAAAAGATGTATTTTAACCATATCTGGGAGGAGCTTTCCCACCACCTTGGCAGTTTGCATCATCATCTCATCAGACTCACTTGGAAGACCGAAAATGATGTGAACGCATATCCTTATCTTTGGGCTTGCGCGCCTAAGCTTTTCATACCCTTCAACGAACTGCTTATAGGTGTGTCCTCTGTTTATAAGGTCTGCCACCCCGTCGTGAATAGTTTGAAGACCAAGCTCAACGGTAAGGTCGACTCTCTCCGCAAGAGACGCCAAATATTCCACCACATCATCCTCTAAACAGTCCGCCCTCGTCGCCACGTTAAGTGCCACAACCCCTTGACACACAAGGGCTTGCTCGAATTTTTCCTTTATTATTTCAAGGGGCGCATAGGTATTCGTACGCGCTTGAAAATAAGGAATACAACGCTCTGTCGACCACTTTTTTGAAAGCTTTTCCCGAGTTTTTTCATACTGTTCAGCTATTGAAAGTGACGCGCTCTCGGCAAAATCACCGCTTCCGCGCGACGAGCAGTAAATGCAACCGCCCACACCGCATTTTCCATCCATATTCGGACAGGAAAAACCTGCATCAAGCGGAATTTTAGCACATTTTCCACCGTAAGTTTTCTTCAAAAAATAATCGTAAGTATAATATCTTTTATTGCTGTCGCTGTTCTCAAACGGATTGATTTTTGATTGATTTATTTTCATATTTTCACGTGCTTGGGTATTCCGTTTTCATACTTTATGTCAAGCTCACCCTGAATGAGCGGCAACAAATATTTTGCACATTCATCCGTTATGTGATTGCCTCTTTCATTAATAAATTCAAAGGGCACGTGCTTGACCTTATTGGCGATCTCGCTCACATCGCGGTGAGAGATTTCAACCGCGTAAGGATCTGTAGAAATTCTTTCTATTGTCATCATCTGACGGGTAATTCCCTCGCTTGCAGCCTTTACCGCCGCACGGCCAACACATACGGACTCGTCAATATCTATCTTTGATGCGATATGAGAAGCACATCTCTGCACGATATTCAGTTCAACGGAGCGCACCTTGCAGCCAAGCTCGGCTTTTATTGCGACCTCAAGCGCTTTACCTGTACCGGAAAGCTGCTTGTGACCGAATACGTCAGTCGAAGCGATACCAAATCCCTCACAAACGTATGTTCCGTCAGCAAATCTTATGCCCTCGCTGACTGCAACAACAACGTTTGGCTTCCTATTCAATATCTCTCTTAAATCTTCGAAAAATTCTTCCTTGTTGAATGCTATTTCGGGCAGATATATAAGGTCGGGCACTTCTCCGCCAAAGGCTTTTGCAATACCGGATGATGCCGCAAGCCAACCTGCGTCACGTCCCATAATTTCAATTACCGTCACCGCTTTTGTTGTGTATACCGCACAGTCTCGGATACACTCCGCGACGGTTGTTGCAATATACTTTGCCGCAGAAGCAAAGCCGGGGGTATGATCCGTTCCGACAAGGTCATTGTCTATAGTCTTGGGCACACCGATAACTCTCATTTCATAATCGCACTGCTTGGTATATTCAGAAAGCTTCGCAACGGTGTCCATTGAATCGTTGCCGCCAATGTAAAAGAAGTACCTTATATCGAATTTTTTAAAAATTTCTATAAGCTTTTCGTAGGTTTCTCTTCCCTCGCCAATTTCCGGAAGCTTTTTCCTGCAAGAGCCGAGAGCAGCTGCAGGGGTCTGTTCCAAAACAGAGATCTTATCCTCGTCAGAAAAAAGCTCTGAGAGGTTCACTATATCCTCTTTGAGCAATCCCTCGACGCCGTTTCTCATTCCGTAAAGCGTAGGAATAGTATCTTCGTGAACATTTTCAAGCACACCGCGAATCACACCTGCAAGAGTTGCGTTAATTGCCGCAGTAGGGCCTCCGCTTTGTCCCACTATTGCGTTTCCGATAAGTTTTGACATAAGGAATTCTCCTTTCTTATTTCAAAAATCCGTTTACTATTTGCTCCTCAGCCTCCTGCTCTGTAAGACCGAGTGTCATAAGCTTAATGATCTGCTCTCCCGCTATTTTTCCAATAGCCGCCTCGTGGATAAGGGACGCGTTGATATCGTTTGCGGTGATTTCGGGAATGGCGCGAACGGATGCATTATCCATAATGATCGCATCACATTCTGTGTGACCGTAGCACTCTGAATTTCCGTTTATCTTTGAAAGGAAGGTCTGGGTGGAGACGTCCTTAGCAACCGAACGGGAAATCACGTTAGTGCTTGATCCCTCCCCGTTAAGATCGACGTTGAACACGGTTTCCGCGTGCTGACGTCCGTGAGTCATTATCTTTTCCTTTACTATAAGAGTTGCACTCTTGCCAAGCACAGCGCTCGTATTTCGAATCGTGGAGTCGATACCCTTTATCTGCGTGGTCTCCATTTCAAGATAGCCACCTTCATCTATTTCAATGATTGTGGTGGGATTCATGATGTTCTCACCTGTTCCCTCTTCCTCACCGTAATGACGCTCAACGTATCTTACGCGTGCATCCTTACCAACGTGGAAGGAGTGAATACCGTTGTGGGCAGAGTCCTGATCTCCGCAGTTGTGGATTCCACAGCCCGCGATGATCGTCACATCTGCTCCCTCACCGATATAAAAATCGTTATATACCATATCCTTAAGTCCGCTTTCGCTGATGATTACCGGAATATGAACGCTTTCGTTTTTCGTACCTGCCTTGATGATGATATCAATTCCCGGCTTGTCCGCCTTTGAAACGATGTCGATATTTGCGGTCGTTTTTCTGCCTGCTGCAGAGCCGTTTTCACGGATGTTATACGCTCCCTCGGGAACGGTATGAAGGTCGGCTACCTGCATAAGTAAATTTTTCTTTATCTGATCCATAGCTGCCTCCTTATATATTGTCAGTAAGCACCGAACAGGGTGCGCCAGAGCCAAGAACAGAGGGCATGATCTCGTCCTTCGTTCCGCTTTCTCTTATTTCGCCATCGGCAATTACTATAATTCTGTCGGCAATATTCAAAATCCTCTCCTGGTGGGAAATGATTAGTATAGAGCCGTGTGTTTTTTCGTGCATTCTTTCAAATACCTTGATAAGATTGTTAAAGCTCCAGAGATCTATTCCCGCTTCGGGCTCGTCAAACACGGAAAGGGTCGTGCTTCTCGCGATAATAAGGGCGATCTCGATCCTTTTGAGCTCGCCGCCCGAAAGAGATGCGTTCACCTCGCGGTTTATATAGTCGCGAGCGCACAAGCCCACCTCTGAAAGAAAACTGCACGCCTCTGCAACGCTGATGGGCTTTCCAGCAGCAAGAGTAATGAGATCCTTGACAGTAAGCCCCTTAAAGCGCACGGGCTGTTGGAAAGCGAAGCTTATTCCCCGTTTTGCACGGTCCGTGATGGACATATTCGTGATATCCTCTCCGTCAAACAGTATCTCACCGCTTGTTGGCTGATAAATACCCGCTATTATTTTAGCGAGTGTGCTTTTACCACCGCCGTTTGGACCTGTTATGGCTACAAATCTTTCGTCTATCTTAAGATCAATGTTTTTAAGTATTGCTTTGTCTTTTCCGTCCTCATCCTTAACGACGTAGGACACGTTTTTTAATTCAAGCATTTTTTCTCCTTTCAAAATAATATCTATTATCATTCGTAAATTTTAGTTTTACATTACAGTATACCATATTTTTACCGTTTTGTCTATAATTTATCTTTATTTTTCTTTATAATGTGCTATTGTTCATAAAAAATGGAAATATTCCGTTCAAAAATATCTTAAAAAATATTGACTTTTGAGTTTATTTCTGCTATAATTCAATCATAGTAAGCATATACTCTTACGAAAATTATGAATTAAGGAGAAAACATTATGAAAAAGACAATTAGACTCGTTGCAGTTCTTATGATCGTTGCTATGCTCGCTGTTTCCCTTACATCTTGCTCCAAGATGCTCAGCGGAAAGTACGTTTCTGAAACAGATGCTGGTTTTATAGGTGAGAGCACAGAAGTATATGAGTTTTCCGGAAACAAGGTAACATATACTTCAACCACGGACATGCTTGGCAAAGAAAGCACAACAACTAAGACCGGTACATACGAGATCATGGAAGACAATGACGATCCCGAAAAGCTCGTTATCGCTTTTGAATTCGAGGGTGAGGACAGATATACTCGTTCCTTCTCCGAGGGTGAAAACGTAGACGGCGAAAAGATCATCACTATCGGCGGCGTTGATTACAAGAAAGCAGATTAATCTGATAATCAAAAAACAGAGAGAGGCAAGTTCCTCTCTCTTTTTTTGCTATATGAGTGAAATATTATAGGGTGTCACCTGGTAAACGTAGTAATTGAGCCAGTTTGAGTAGATAAGCGATGTGGTGGAATACCAGTTTGGATTTATTTCCGTCATAGTCTCGTCAACAAAATAGTTTTTCGGGGGGTCTATTGGGAGTCCCTTTGCTACGTCACGCAGATACTCCGTTTTGAGGGTTTCCTTGCTGTATTCAAGATGACCCATAAAGTATATTTGCCTTCCGTCGCGTGAGCGCAGAATGGATGCGCCCACCTCGTCACTTCTCGCAAGCGTGACAAGGTCATCGATCCTTGCTATTTCAAGCTCACTTATCTCCGTGTGGCGGGAATGAGGAATATTGATGTATTTATCGGTTCCCTTCAGAAGCGGGTCATAGCGCATTACCTTTTCGTGCGGGAAAATTCCAAACACCTTCTTGGGCAATTCGGTCTTTTGCAAGCCGTAATAATAATGCAACGCCGCCTGCGCTCCCCAACAGATAAACACTGTGCTTTGCACGTTCGTGCGTGCAAAATCCATTATCTCGGTTAGCTCCGACCAATATTTTACCTCCTCGAAGGGGATCGTCTCAACGGGAGCGCCCGTGATTATCATTCCGTCAAAGCGGCGGTCCTTTATCTCGCTGAAGGTCTTATAAAATTTTTCAAGATGATGCTCGGGCGCGTGTGTGCCCACGTAAGACTCCGTGCCGACAAGAGTCACTCTTATCTGCAGAGGAGAGTTGGAAAGCATACGTATAAGCTGTGTTTCGGTCTCCACCTTCGTCGGCATAAGGTTGAGAATTGCTATCTCGATAGGTCTTATATCCTGACGAAGCGCACGGGTCTCGTTCATTACGAATATATTTTCGGATGCCAGCGTTGAATAAGCGGGCATTTCCTGTGGAATTATGATTGGCATTTATTTACTTCCTTAACAGATCAGATTTGTGAAAGCGCACCGTCAAGATCCGCAATGATATCTTCAACGTTCTCGATACCTACGGAGAGGCGGATAAGATTATCTGCTATACCGATATTCTCAAGGTCCGCCTTTGAAAGCTGACGGTGAGTAGTAGACGCGGGATGAAGCACACATGAGCGCACATCCGCTACGTGTGTAACGATCGCGATCATCTTGAGCCCCTCCATAACTACGGTTGCGGCTTCAGAGCCGCCCTTAACACCGAAGCTTAGCATTCCGCCCTGTCCTTCGGGCATATATTTCTTTGCAAGTGCGTGATATTTGTCATTCTCAAGCGAGCCGTATTTAACCCACTCGACCTTGGGATGATTTGCGAGATATTCCGCAACGCGCGCGGCGTTAGAGCTGTGTCTTTCCATTCGGAGTGCAAGAGTTTCCATACCGAGATTGGTAAGGAACGCATTTTCGGGACTCATTATCGCGCCGAGGTCGCGCATCATCTGCACGCGGCATTTTGTGCCGAAGGCTTTGCTTCCGAGTGTGGAATAGACAAGCCCGTGATAGCTCTCGTCGGGGATGTTGAATTCGGGGTAACGGTCGCTTGCCGCGAAATCGAAATTTCCGCCGTCAACCACCGCGCCTCCAAGTGCCACCGCGTGCCCGTCGAGATACTTGGAGCTTGAATATACCACAACGTTTGCGCCAAAATCAAGCGGCTTGCACAAAACGGGCGTGACGAGCGTATTGTCGACTACAAAAAGAACACCGTGACGCTTAGCGATGCCTGCGATCTTCTCAAAATCAAGCACTACTATCGTGGGGTTTGCCACAGTTTCAGCAAATATCACCTTCGTGTGCTCGTCAACGAGCTTTTCAATGTTCTCCGCACTATCGTCGGGGTCGAAAAATCTTGTTTCTATACCGTATTTTTTAAGCGTTACGGAGAAAAGGTTATAAGAACCGCCGTAAACCGCTGATGCAGATACGATATTATCCCCCGCGTTACAAACGTTGAGAACTGCTAAAAGAGTTGCGCTCATTCCCGAAGCACAAGCTATTGCACCCGTGCCTCCTTCAAGAAGCGCAAGCTTTTCTTCAAACGCGTTCAGCGTAGGGTTGCCTATTCTTGAATAAAAAAAGCCTTCGCTTTTAAGGTCGAAAAGATCAGCCATATCCTGCGCCTTTTCGTAATAAAACGTCGTGCTCTTTACAACGGGGCACACTCTTGCCTCACCGCTTTTGGGGCTATACGCTCCCTGCACGCAAATAGTATCAAGCTTTCTTTGTTTCATTGTGATACCTCTCTATATAAAGAATTGTTGTTCTGATTACTAAAATAGAATTATATCACAAATATTTCTCCGTGTCAATAAAGGTATTGCACTTTTGAGTCTTTTGTGATATAATGCAAATGTAAACAATTTGTGAAAGGACGGTTTTGTGATATGCTCTGCGAAAGCTGCGTTTACTTTGACTATGACGAGGAATACGACGATTACGTTTGCACTATAAATCTTGACGAGGACGAGTACGTTCGATTTTCACAGAGCAATGGCAAGGTATGTCCCTATTACAAATATTACGATGAATACAAATCTGTTCAGAAGCAGATATGAAAGGAGAAAGCTATGGATAGCAACGAAAACGGAAGATTTACCGAGGATGATGATATTGTTACCCTCAAAGCGCCTAATGGAGCAGAGATAGATTTCATTGAAATAGCCGGGATCGCATATAATCATAACTTTTATGCAATGCTTCAACCTGTAGAACTTCTTGAAGGTATGTCAGAGGATGAAGCCCTTGTGTTTAAAGTAACCCGAACAAGTGATAATGAAGACAAATTTGAAATCGTGATCGATGACGAGACCATAGATGCTGTATTTGCAGAATACAATAGACTTCTTGATGAGGTAGAGACGCAGGGCGACGGTGACGAAGAATAAATCAAAAAACGGCGGTTTTAACCGCCGTTTTTCTATTTTTCTATCAATATTGCCCTCGCAGGCGCGCCCTCGAAGCCGCAAATCTTCATTGGAGCGCAATTTAGTAGGTATCTTCCCTCTCTTGCCTCGGAGAGCACTATTCCTTCAAGCAAAACTATATTTTTTGAAAGCAAAATTTTATGCACCGCCATTGGAGCCTCTTCAGGTCCTACCGATTGGCTCTCGACACCGAGCAGAACGATCTCCGCTTCTGCAAAGACCGCCGCGGCACTCTCCGTAACGGTTGCATCACCCTTGATTAGTATTCGCTTTTCCGCACCCGCATCCTTTGCCATAGCAATGATCTGAAGTGCCTTTTGCTCGGAGATATCACCGTGCGCTTGAGCAACAAAGCATTCACCGACAAAAGTCTCCAACGATATTTCATCAACCGATGCGCCATCCTCAAAGAAATGCAGCGGGGCATCAACGTGTGTACCGTTGTGTGCGCACATAGAGATAGTTGATAGATTGTAGGCATCTCCGTTTTTCATATTCATGATCCTCTCGCCATAAGGGGTTGGGTCGCCCTCGTAAACGCGGCAGGACAGTATCTCTTGTGTAATATCGATTATCTTCATATCAGCCCCGTGCAGCCCTGAGAGTATTTTGAAGGAGCATAGTTATAGTCATAGGTCCGACTCCTCCGGGAACGGGGGTGATATAGGATGCGACATTGCTGACGGATGCGAAATCAACGTCTCCCGTAAGCTTGCCGTCCTTATTGCGATTCATTCCTACATCTATTACCACCGCACCGTCCTTAACCATATCGGAAGTGACGAAGTCTGCTTTTCCTATGGCAACGACGAGGATATCGGCGCGTTTGCAGACCTTCTTTAAATCGTGCGTTTTACTGTGGCAAACGGTCACAGTGCCGTTTTCGGCAAGAAGGAGCAGTGCCATAGGCTTGCCGACGATGTTCGAGCGTCCTATCACTACACATTCCTTCCCTGCGATATCTATATTGGAGCGATGAAGAAGCTCCATAATGCCCGCGGGCGTGCAAGGCAAGAATTTGGGGTCTCCTATAGTTATTCTGCCAACATTATAGGGGTGGAAGGCATCCACGTCCTTTTCGGGCTTTATACGTAAGATAACTTGCTCCTCGTCAAGATGCTTCGGGAGAGGAAGCTGAACGAGAATGCCGTGAACCTCCGTATCCGCATTAAGTCTGTCTATGAGTACGTTGAGCTCATCTTGCGTCGTGCATTCGGGCATCTCGTATACCCAAGAAATAAAGCCCACCTGCTCACAAGCCTTTTTCTTATTGCGAACGTAGACCTGCGATGCGGGGTTTTCACCAACGATCACAACTGCAAGACCGGGGCGCTTGCCAGTTTGCTCAAAGTATTTCTTTACCTCTTCTGCGATCTCCTCGCGAATCTGCGCGGATATCGCTTTTCCGTCAATTATCTTCGCCATTTTCTTCTTCCGTTTTTGTCTCTTCAGCAACCGCTTCTGCCACAGGTGCAGCGGGTGTGCCTCTTCTCACCATTATAAGTCCGAAAATGAGTAATGCAGTCGCAAATGCGAAAAGCAAAAATCCGAGCATCTGCGAAACTCTTATTCCCGTATTGCCGATAAAGAGCGCGTCCGTGCGCAATCCCTCAATAAACATTCTGCCAAATCCGTACCAAGCAAAGTAGTAAAGCGCGATCTGTCCGTCGAACTTTTTCTTTTTATATACGAGATTGATAAGGACGAAGCCAAGTATATTCCAAAGAGATTCATAAAGAAATGTAGGGTGTACATAGCACATCTGCGTGGTACCGAAATCGCCGAACGTGTTATTGGATATAAGACCCATACGAAGAAAATACAGGGGATGATTTTCGGGAACGAGCGCTCCGTATGCCTCACCGTTAAAGAAGTTGCCCCAACGTCCCATAGCCTGTGCGATCATTACGCCGGGCGCAGCAACGTCAAAAAGCTTTCTCCAGCTTATCTTTTTGATCAAGCAAACGATGGCTACCGTCAATGCGCCGGCAATAACACCGCCGTATATCGCAAGTCCGCCGTTGCGAAGATTAAACACATCCCAGATGCTTGTAAACTGATGGGGGCTGAAGATAACGTAATAAAGCCTTGCGCCTATAACGCCGAAAAATATAGCAAATATTGCGATATCGATAAGATCGTCGACCTTGATACCTTCATACTTGCAACGGTAGCTTGCATATGCTATCGCCATAAGCATACCAAGCGCAATTACAACGCCGTACCACATAATATTGAACTCTCCGATGCTGAACGCAATACTGCTCAGATCAAAGCTGTCAATTCCGAACCCGGGGAATGAAACTGTAATAAAATCCTTCATAATTTCCTCCAATAATCAATTACTTTTTACTACGGAAAGACAATAGCTTTCCTCAAAAAACGAAGAATCAAGGCATTCGCAAACATCTGCGAAGGTGATATCTTCAATTATTTTTTTATATTCAAAGGTATCGCTACCCTCAAAAACAAGGTTCATCAGTGAATTTGCAACGTCGTCCACGGAATCAAAATCCCTTATGAATTCCGCAAGCATCACTCGTTTACAGCGCACAAATACTCTTTCATCGAGACCCCGTGCCTTTACTTCTTTAACGTATGCCTTTACCCTTTTGAGGACCTCTAAAGGATCGTCGCTCTCCGCATAGATGGAGTGGAATGCCGCGTCCCTTGTGACTGAATAACCGTATGAATACGACTCGTTGATAAGTCCTTCCTCAAAAAGTGAGTAATAAAGCTCACTCGCGCGGGAAAACAGCATCTCGTCAAGCACCGTCATTGCAACGTCCCTTTTAAGTCTTTCTGCAACAGAAGCGCTTGGCTTTTCGTCCTTTATACCGATTTCAAGGATCGGCATACTAACGGGCATTACTTTTTCTATGTAGGGGGTGACAACGCTTTTATCCGTTGATACCTCAGGCAATATCGGAATACTTGCCTGCTCTTTCTCGGGAAGGAATGAGTCTACCGTATTCAAGACCTCGTCAAGATCGACATCGCCGCAAACGGCGAGCGCCATATTCGAATACCTGTAAAAGCTGCCGTAGCATTCAAACAAGGTCTTATCGGTTATCTCGCTTATCGTTTGCTCTGTTCCGAGCACGTCGCGCGAGAGGGGTCCATCGCCGTAAAGCGCGAGCAAAAGATTTTGTGAGACCACGTCATAGGGGCTGTCGTTGCACATCTTGATCTCTTGTGTGATTATTCCCTTCTCGGACTCCACGTTTTCCCGGGTGAAGTACGGATGGCAAACGAAATCTATAAGTCCGCCGAGCGCCTTGCTGAAATTTTCGGTACAGCTGAACATATACACCGTCTTGTTATTCGACGTATATGCATTGGCATCTGCGCCGACAGCGGCAAGTGCCTCGGTAGCATCGATGCCGTCCTCGCTTGAGAACAGCTTATGCTCCAAAAAGTGAGCAACGCCCGAAGGAAAGCTCTTAACTTCTCCGTCGACCCTTGAGCCGCACTCATAAACAGAACCGAATCTCACGCCGAGAAGCGCGGTCTTAAGCGTCATCTTTTTTGGAAATACGTATATTGAAAGTCCGCTTTCGTGCTTATAATAGTAGAATTTTTCACCAAGCTTTTCATCAAAGTGAACGTCATATTTTCTATTCACAGGAGTCACCCTCCCTCTCTTCGTCACTTCCGCGCAGGAAGAATACCGTGTGAAGCTTCAGCTTGCCTGCCGCTTTTACCACGTCTGCAACGGTCAAGGCTTCCATTTTCTCAAGAAATTCCTTGATACAAACGTCAATGCCGTTTATAAGCCTGCCAAGGTAAAAGCGCTCTATTGCAGACGGAGAGTCATAAATCGCGTTGTAAACGTTGAATATCGATTTTTTAGCCGCCTCAAATTCAACTTCACTTATCCTGCCGTTTTTTATAGCATCGAGCTGATCGAGTATAGCCGCCTTTGCAAGCTCATAATTGCAGGAATCTATTCCCGTGGTTGCAAACAGTGCGCCACGCGCGCTATTATACACCGACGAGCATTCATAGCATAGAGACAGCTCCTCTCGAACGCCCATCATAAGCTTTGAGATTGGAGAAGCCCCGAATATCTCGTTGCAAAGCAGCATTGCGTAGTAATCTTCGTCGCGCCAGGTGACACCGCAATTAAATCCAATCACGAGTCTTCCCTGTGAGACCTCCATATCTTCAACGAAGACCTTTGGTTCTTCCCTATCCGTCAGCAATTTTATGCTGTGATCCTTTTTTTGAGTATTCGCGCACGGCTCAAAGGAAATATTCTCGCATACCTTTTTTGCTATCTCCTCAACAGATCTGCATCCAACGTAAAATACTGTTATCTGCGCAGTTTTCAGCACTTCAAGATAACACTTCATTATTTCATCCCTTGTGGTATTCTCTATCTTTTCACACAGGACCCCGAGCCTGTCCTGTATTTCAAGGCTGTCGAACATCTCTTCTCTGCATCTGATAGCCGCAAAGGTCCTTGGCTCGTTTATCTGGGAATTGACGATGCTTTTATAATTATCCTTTTCACTTTTTACATAGTCCTCAAGAAAGCCCCCGTTCCCATCAAGGATGGGCGAGAACAATATTTGGTCAATAATTCCGAGGGCAGAGTCAAGAAGATCCTCACCCCCATCGGTATACGCGGAATTTATAACGTCTGCGCATATACCGAGGAGCTGACAGCTCTCAAACTTTTGATTCTTCAGATTAAGGAGCGTTGCATAAAGCTCGTCAAGGCGTATATTTATGTCCTTTTGCGTGGGATAGAGCTTCGTTCCGCGCTTAAGCACCGAAAGCAAAAGCGAACGCTTTACCGAATCCTTGCGGTCATTCGGTACGCTCAAATATACGGAGATATTTTCACTTTTAAACCTATCGGAGTGATATCCGTAAACACATATCCCCTCTTTTGGGAATATCCTTTTTATATCCGTCATCAATAAAATCTCTTTCAAAAAATAGTTATTTATTTTATTTTACACTATTTTTACTGATTTTGCAATGGATAATAAGATTTTTATTGTAAATTATTTGTTTACACTTGCATAAATCGTGAAAATATGCTAAAATAATCACATATTAAGGTATTTTCTCAAAAAAACGAAAGGAGATTATGATGAAGAAGGCAATTATAATTGTTTTAGCGGTCATCGTGGTGCTTTTGCCGACCATTGCCGCGCTCGTCCTGCACTTTATGCCGGATTCTTCGATTACAAATCCTATAAATATAAGCGGTCACTTTTCAGACGGCGCTTCTACTCAATTCGAGTTCAACCGAAGCACCAATACATCCCTTGCTTCGTTTTTTGACCAGCTATACGAGAATTCCTACTCAACAGACCTTGCCGCAGACCGTTTGGTATACGATAAATCATACAAGGTCGATATGATCAAAAGAAACGTCACAACGCAGATCACTCTTTATCTCTCTGTAAACAGAAGCTGTTATTTCAACGATAACGGCACTATTTTCCAAATAAATACCGATTACGCCAACACACTTCTTAATTCGAAGTATGCTGCAAGCCTTTATGAAGAGCTTTATACCCCACACCTCATAACGCACTCAAAGGATACTGTGACACCTTCCTCTACACAGTTCAAATACGTTATGAAGGGCGGCGACTTTATTGAAAGAAACAATACAGATGTGACAGGTGATATGCTAACATATTATTCAAGCAACACATCACTTTTTACATTCTCCTCCAATCCAACCTACGGAACGATAACAGCATATTATGACGGCACCTCTGATTCATGGCCCCTTTATGAGTTTGACCCCGACGCTCTTCCCAAAAACGCATTGATCAAATTTGAGATCGACGCAACTTGGGTAAAGAAGCCGACCAGCAACGTAATGGGAAGTGCAAAATATGAGTTCTATATCGACTATTCTCCTGCCCCCACGTTCACTGTTGATAAGAAAGAAGCCATCGCAGGCGATTTCATCGTGGTGACTGCTTCAAATATTCTTGATCCGGGCAAGATATCCTGTACGTTCAGCGGCGGACAAAAAACAGACCCTCAGTTTTTCAAGAACGGTGACAGCTACGTTGCTCTCATTCCTCTTGATATGGATATGAAGGCAAGCTATTACCGACTCACTCTTGAGTGCGGAGAAACCAAAAAGGTCTGGAACGTCAACGTAAAATCGCGCGATAAATCGTCAAGCTCAAACGTATACGAAACATCATCCCCCCTTACAGAGGAGATGCTTGCAGATATGAATTCTCTTATCTCGTCCATAGGTCTGCGCTCATCGCAGGAAGCTTTTGCAAGCGGAACCTTCGTCAACTACGACGCGACTCTTAGCGAAGAGCTTCAGCTTATGCTCAACTACGGCAGAACGAGAGAGTTCTCAACGGGTCTTCCCTTCAGAATGATAGGTGTGGAATATCTTTCCTTTGATAAGGTGGACGTTCCGGTTATCAACAGCGGTATAGTATGCGCCATAGGTACAGATGCCGTCCTCGGAAATTATATCGTGATCGACCACGGATACGGTCTTAAGAGCTGGTACTGCAACGTTGAAAACATTACCCTTTCAGTTGGCGATACCGTTGCGAAGGGCGACAAGGTGGCAACCACCGGAAGCAGTGCATTCTACGGAAAGAACGGTGTTTACCTTATAACTACGGTGCTTGACGTTCCCGTTTATCCGTATGCTTTGATAGATCATAATTTTGAGCTTCCAAATTAAAAAACTTTTCAAAAATCTATTGACAAGTTATATATGATATGCTATAATGTGTAAAGTGTTTTGCTTTACACATTATTTTTTGGAGTTCGCTATGTTTGAAAAGGATCTGAAAATTGCATATCTTCTTGATTTTTACGGTGACGTGCTTACTGAACGTAAAAAAGAAGTCCTTGATATGTATTACAACGAGGATCTTTCTCTTGCGGAGATCGCAGAGCAGATCGGAATTTCCCGCCAGGGAGTCCGCGATCTGATCAAAAAAGCCGAAGAAGAACTACTCTTTCTCGAAAGCAAGCTTGATCTTGCCCGAAAGATGCATTCTCTTAAAAAACACTCTGATAACATGATCAGTATAGCGAAAAGCACGGCTGTCCCCGAGAGTCTTATACAAGAGATCGAGGAGATAGCAAAGATAATTAAATAATACATTTAGGAGGTCGTTATGTTTCAAAGCTTAAGCGACAAGCTCGCAAACGCGTTTAAAAAATTCAGAAACAAAGGCAAGCTCACCCCCGAAGATGTTAAAGTCGGTATGAGAGAGATAAAGCTCGCTCTTCTTGAGGCGGATGTAAACTTCAAGGTCGTAAAAAGCTTTGTAAACACCGTTTCAGAACGCGCCGTCGGCGCAGAGGTGCTTGAATCCCTTCTCCCCGCGCAGCAGATCGTAAAAATCGTTAATGAAGAGCTTATAAACCTTATGGGCGGCACACAGTCTAAATTGACTATCTCCTCTGCCCCTCCCACTATCGTTATGATGGTCGGTCTTCAAGGCGCAGGTAAAACCACCCACGCAGGTAAGCTCGCAGGTCTTTATAAAAAGCAGGGCAAGCATCCCTTACTCGTCGCTTGTGACGTTTACCGTCCCGCGGCTATCAAGCAGTTGCAGATAGTCGGCGAAAAGTTAGATATTCCCGTATTCTCTATGGGTGATAAGGTCTCTCCTGTCACCATTGCCAAGGAGGGCGTTGCCTTCGCAAAGCAAAAGGGATACGATATGGTGTTTATCGACACGGCAGGACGCCTGCACATCGATGAGGAGCTTATGAACGAGCTCAAGGCGATCAAAGCCGAAACAAAGCCAACGGAGATACTTCTTACCGTTGATGCGATGATCGGTCAGGACGCAGTTAACGTTGCAGAGACCTTTAACGAGCTTCTTGATATCACGGGCGTCATACTTACAAAGCTTGACGGTGATACGAGGGGCGGTGCTGCTCTTTCCATCAAGCACGTGACGGGCAAGCCCATCAAATTTATCGGTACGGGCGAAAAGCTTGATACTATTGAACCCTTCCATCCCGAAAGAATGGCTTCAAGAATACTCGGTATGGGTGACGTTCTCACTCTTATCGAAAAGGCTCAGGAGGCTTATGACGAAAAGCAGAGCGCAGAGCTCGAAAAGAAGATCCGTCAGCAAAAATTCACGCTCGACGACTTTCTTGAGCAGTTCCAGCAGCTTCGCAATATGGGCGGTGTTGAGCAGATGCTCGGTATGATGCCCGGTATGAACGCAGGCGCGCTTAAGGATGTCAAGGTGGATGAAAAAGCAATGGCTCATATGGAGGCCATTATTCGTTCGATGACAATGCAGGAGAGAGTCAATCCTGAGATCATCAACTCCTCAAGAAAACAAAGGATCGCAAAAGGAAGCGGTACTTCTGTTGAAGAGGTCAACAAGCTTCTTCGTCAGTTTGAGCAGATGAAGAAGATGATGAAGCAATTCTCCGATCCCAAGAAGATGAAACGTATGGGATTTGGCAGAATGGGTAGTAAATTGCCGTTTTAACGGTTATTGATAAAAAACAAAAAATTATTTAATTTTATTCTTGGAGGAATATTATCATGGCAGTAAAAATCAGACTTAGAAGAATGGGTCAGAAGAAAGCACCCTTTTACCGTGTTGTAGTTGCAGACAGCCGCTATCCCAGAGACGGTCGTTTCATCGAGGAGATCGGTTACTACAACCCCATCACAGAGCCCGCTGAGATCAAGATCGACGCTGAAAAGGCTAAGAAGTGGATCGCTAACGGCGCTCAGCCCACAGAGACTGTTAAATCCTTGCTTAAGAGAACCAACATCGTTGAATAATTGAAGGCAGGAGATAACGATGACGGATTTGAAACAGACGCTGACCGACATTGCCAAGGCAATCGTCGACAATCCCGATGAGGTTACCGTTATCCTTTCTGAAGATGAACGCAGCATTACTCTTTCTCTTAATGTTGCTCCCGAGGACATGGGAATGGTCATCGGCAAAAACGGAAAGATCGCCAAGGCTATCAGATCAGTGATAAAGGCTGCTTCTGCTAACTGTGGCAAGAAAGTAAACGTTGAAATCAAATAATTAACTTTACTTAATAGAAAACTCAACCTTGACTTTGGTTGAGTTTTTTATTATAATATGACGTATATAATGCTGAGAAAGGAGTAATTATGGACGCATTGATTCTTGCCCTTTCCCCCGCGCAACACAAAAAATACTGCGAAATAAAGGAAAGAGCCGAACGCGAGGAGATATCACTTGATTTTGACATTTCCCTGCTTCCAAATATTTCAGAGGACTCTCTAAAGGATATTAAGCCCATCCTGCAAGAGATATCCGCCTGTGTTCAAGAGCTTTTGTCTCTGTGCAAGATAAGCGCCGTTTGGTTCTGCCAAAGATATACTGCAGAAGAACTCGACAGCATAAGAAATGCTTTTCTAAACGTTTTACGCAACTTATTGACCGCAAAAGCAGAGCTTTGCACCGTTCAGCTAAACGCCGCGGCGGAGGCAGAGCGTCTCGACTTGTTGCACCTGAAGCTTATGCAGGCATACGCGGAATTTCTTCCGTATAAGGCAGCTCTTGCACCATACTCCCAATATAGCAAAAGGATATCCGATATTGAGTCTGAGTACAAGGCTGCTATAAGCCGATATGAAATAAATATTTCCGTAAGAAAAAATCTCATTGCACGGATAGATAATATATATAACAATATCATTGATGAATACGTCAACAACAGCACCAAGGCAGCCGATTTTCCAAATATGGAGAATATTAACGCAGAGCTTCTCTTCAAGCATACAAGAGATCTTTCAGAGCAATTAAAGCACGTATAAAAACAAAAGGAGATGTGAAATTCACATCTCCATTTTTGTTATAAGCAAGTATTATTTGTATTTGCGCTTTCTTGCAGCCTCTGACTTCTTCTTGCGCTTAACACTGGGCTTTTCGTAGTGTTCTCTCTTACGAAGTTCAGTGAGGATACCGGAACGAGCGCACTGGCGCTTGAAGCGACGAAGAGCACTATCCAAAGATTCGCCTTCTTTAACTCTTACTTCTGCCATTTTCTGTTTCCCTCCCCTCAATTACAATATACTGTTATATTTTACACCAAGATTCCCCATTTGTCAAGGGGTTTTTCAATTATTTTACGACGATATTTACAATTTTGTTCGGAACTGAGATTTCCTTGACAACAGTCTTGCCTTCGATCGCCGCTTTTACCTTTTCGTCAGCCTTTGCAATAGCAATTGCTTCGTCCTTGGGGCAATCTACAGGGAGCATTACCGTCGCGCGGAGCTTACCGTTTACCTGAACTGCGACCTCAATAGTGTCGTCAGTACACTTTGACTCGTCGTATGTGGGCCAGCTTTCATAAGCTATGGACTCTTCGTGACCGAGGATGCTCCACATTTCTTCGCCTATGTGAGGTGTGATGCAGGAGAGCATCTTGATAAGTCCCTCTGCATACTCTCTCGGGCATTTGCCCTCTTTATATACTGCGTTTACGAAGATCATCATCTGCGAGATCGCAGTATTGAACGCGAGCTTTTCATAGTCCTCTGTGATCTTCTTGACACTCTTATGATAGATCTTTTCAAGTGCGGGAACCTCACAGTCAACTATATTCTCAGGCTCGGTAAAGAACGCCCAAACTCTGTTGAGGAATCGTCTTGCGCCCTCAACGCCCTGATCGCTCCAAGGCTTTGACACCTCAAGGGGACCCATAAACATCTCGTAAAGGCGGAGCGTATCTGCACCGTATTCACGAACAACGTCGGAGGGGTTAACCACGAACTCGGGGAAACGCTTGCCCATCTTAATGCCGTTCGATCCAAGTATCATACCCTGATGAACGAGCTTCTTGAAGGGCTCCTTTGTGGGCGCAATTCCCTTTTCATAAAGATATCTGTTCCAAATTCTCGAATACATAAGGTGACCTACCGCGTGCTCGGGTCCTCCGATATAGAGGTCAACGGGCATCCAATGCTTAAGAAGCTCGGGATCGGCAAGTGACTTATCGTTATTGGGATCTATATAGCGAAGGAAATACCAGCTTGAGCCTGCGGAGCCGGGCATTGTAGAGGTCTCTCTCTTACCCTTGATACCGTTATTATCGTAGTATTTCCAATCTTCAGCATTTTCAAGCGGTGCTTTGCCGCCAACTCCCTTATAATTCTCAAGCTCGGGAAGAATAAGGGGAAGCTCCTCGTCGGGAAGAACGTGAACTGTACCGTCCTCACCGTGAACGACGGGAACGGGCTCGCCCCAATATCTCTGACGTGCAAATATCCACTCTCTGAAGTGGTAGTTGACCGTTCTCTTTGCAACGCCCATAGCTTCAAGCTTTGAGGTGATCGCTTCCTTAGCCTCTTCAACAGTAAGGCCCGTGAATTCCTCGGAGTTCACAAGACGGTATCCCTTGCCGAGATAATCACCCTTTTCAAACGCGTGCTCACTTACGTCAACGTGTCCAAGCCTGTCATCGCCGTCGATAACCTGGATCATATCGATACCGTGCGCCTGTGCATACTCAAAATCGCGCTGATCGTGTGAAGGAACTGCCATTACCGCGCCCGTAACGTAGCTT
>CALGCW010000168.1 GCA_937884385.1 uncultured Clostridia bacterium
CAAGCACGAGCTTTTCTACTCCGTTAATGTTCCCCTTGAATTCAGCTTCAAGCTGGGGAGCGGTCGTGGTGTCAAGTCTGCCGGTAATGGTAACGGTAAGTTCAGTTCCGTTGAGATTCTTTTCGATAGTCATTGTAGTGTACCTCTTTCTTTATTTTATTTTTTAATTATTTTTTGCGTAGAGTTTCTTTATCAAGCCTGCCCAGCGAGTCAGCCACATCAATCATAGTAAGCTGCCAGCCTGTTACGTTCATTGCAGTCAGCGGGAAATCGGTAATAGCGTTTAATGCGATTGCGATAGCCATAGCTTCCATCGGAATGCCAAGCTGCGCAAAAACGACAGTAAAGCCCATGATCGCGCCACCCGCAACGGGCGGTACGGCAAAGGAGATAAGCCATACGGTTATGTACGCCAGAATCAACCACACGGGTGTTATGGCAATCCCGTAGTTTTCAGCGAAGGTCAGCACGATGGGGATGAACATGGCAAATTCACTCATCTTGAACAAAACCTGACCAAAAGGAATACCGAAGTCCACAAGGTTTTTATCGATACCCAGCCTTTTGTTTGCATCCTTCACGTTGGTTGAAAATGCCGCGGCAGAGGATGCCGTAGTGAGTGCAACAAGGAAGGTGGGAAAAATCTATTTGACAAGCACGGCAGGCGAGACCTTTTTTCTTGCCGAGATCCACAAAACCATTCCCACAAGATACACGCTAACAAGCAGGAAAATGATGAGGATCATTTTATACGAGCCGAGAAGCTCCACAATGGTGCCGCTTACTATCATATTGGTAAAGATTACAAATACAGCAAACGGAAGTGCCTCCAGCACAACACTCATTACCGCCTGCACGAGAGCGCTAAGCTGTTCCACAACAGTAAACACTCCACTCACCTTTGAGGAGAGCATCAACATCGCAATGCCGAAAATTACGGCAATAAATATGATTTGGAGTGAATTGCCGTTGATAAACGGCTCGAAGATATTGGCAGGCACGATATTGTAGATCAGCTCAAGCACCTTTGTAAAGTCCGAGCCTGAAACACCGCCGAGAGTCACCTTGAAAAACAGCGTTGCAAGCAGCGTAAGCCCACCCCCCGCAATCGTCATATATCCAAAAATAGCGGTGATCGTCTTTTTGCCTATTTTGCCAAGCGTTTCGGTGTTTCCCATGGAGCAAATACTGCCAAGCACCGAGAGGAAGATGAACGGTCCCGATACCGCCGCGATGGCTCCAAAGAAGAGATCTGCCACGGGAGTTAAGAAATTCTCGGAAAGACCGGTTCTCGCACCTTCGGGCAAGAGCGTGAGCAAAAGCCCTGTGATAACCGAAAGAACGATAGCCACGAGCATCTTGAGGGTGCCCGACATTGGCTTTTTCTTCGGGGTGAATACGATATAGTTTTTGCCGTTCCTGTAGCTGTAGGTAGGCGCAAGACCGATGCCCGCCAAAAGTCCGTTTATCACGGCACTGTCGGCGTCCTCTTTTTCAAGAGGGTTAAAGCCCTCCCCCTGAACGGTCATTTCCACTCGTATGGCAGAAAAGCGCTTTATACATTTCAGCTTGTAGGTAGCATCCTCGCCGAATTTTGATTGATACTCCAAGAGTACTTCCTCAAATGTGAGTTTTAGGCGGAGAGCCTCGCGCCGATCAACCCCCGCCGATGCGAGAAACTTTCCGACTTCCTCACAAGCGAGGTCAATATTGCTGTTTGAAAAATTAAATGTTTCCAAGTTACCACCTCGTTATTTGATTTTTACGGTCACGAGGTTGGTAAATCCGTCTTCGCTGATTTCCGTATATTCAATACTCTGCGACGCGTTCTCGGCAAGCTTCAAGGACAGCATATTATCCGATTCCCTCACGTCAAAACGCTTTCCATCGTATTTGATGAGCATAGAAAGTGTCTCTTCGTCCTGCGAATATTCGAGAGCAACGCTCAACTGAAATTCTCCCGAAAGCTCGGGGAGAATGATCTGTACGCCAAGCTCCTCAAATACTGCCTGGGCACGCATAATCGCCCTCTGTGCAACCTGATTCTTTCTGCCGAATTCTTCAAGAGAGGTATTGAAGCCGATAAAATCGAAGTCCTTTGAGGTGATAACGGTTTCAAACACTTTCAGATGCTTGATAAAGCGTATTGTCTTTTCACGCTTGGGGTTATCGAAGATTTCCTCGGGAGTTCCGTCCTCATAAACGCCGCCCTCGTCCATATAGAACACACGGTTGGCGATCTCACGGGCAAAGCGCATTTCGTGAGTAACGATCATCAGCGTCAAACCACGCTTGGCGAGATCCTTTATAACCGCCTGCACCTCACCTACCATCGTGGGGTCAAGTGCTGAGGTCGGTTCATCAAGGAGTATGATCTCGGGCTCCATAGCAAGAGCACGGGCAATAGCAACACGCTGCTTCTGTCCGCCCGAAAGCTCGTCAGGGTAATTAAAGGCTTTATCCGCAAGACCAACGGTGCGAAGAAGCTCCATTCCTTTGTCGTAGGCTTCCTGCTTGGGCTTTTTCAGCAAGTCCATAGGTGCCGCCATAATGTTTTCAATAATGTTCATGTGATTGAACAGATTGAAGGACTGGAACACCATACCCATCTTTTGACGGATCTTATTTATATTACATTTTTTATCGGTGATACATTCTCCGTCAACCCAAATCTCACCCGCCGTGGGTGTCTCAAGCATATTGATACATCTTATCAAGGTTGACTTTCCCGTACCCGACGGACCGATAATGGAAATGACGTCACCCTTATGTATTTCTACGTTTACATCCTTGAGGGGTGTAACGCTTTGATATTTTTTCTGCAAATGGCTGATCTTAATCATCTCACAACCCCCTTGAGAATATTTTTGTTCTTTCTTCGTTTCGGTTCGGCTTTTCGTTTCAAAATGCCGAGAAGTCCGGCAACGCCCCACGTAATCGCAAAGTAAATCAGCGCAACAGCGATCAGCGGGAAGAATGCTTCGTAGGTGTTACCTCTGATGATATCGCCCATTTTGGTAAGGTCATTTACGGCGATATAGCCGACGACCGAGGTTGCCTTGATAAGACTTACTATCTCTCCCGAATAGGAGGGCAGGAACATTTTCATTGCCTGCGGAAGAACAATGCGGAAGAAGGTTTGATTTCTGCTGTATCCAAGTGCGTATGCCGCCTCAAGCTGACCGTTATCCACGCCCGAAACTGTGAGCGAGAGCTGCTCGTAAACAAAGGAGCCGAAGGTCAGTATAAAGCCGATGATGGCAACCACCACGCCGCTCATATCGGGCGAGGTGAAGACGATGTAGAACAGTATCATCAAAACGACAAGCGTCGGCGTACCCGCAATGATCGTGGAATATACTTTCGCAAATCCTTTTGCAAGTTTAGAGAGCCACTTTGTTTTGCTCCGCGCCAACATATACAGCGCAAAGCCTAAAAGCGTACCGCCAAGTACCGAGAAGACGCTGATGATCATAGTGGTGCAAATACCCTCTACGATCAGCTTCCATCTCTGCTCTCTGATAAAGGTCTTTTCAAAGCTATCTCTGAGGGACAGCATAAAGTTTTCGAATCCGCTTCTCTCACACTTTGCCATAACCACTTCGGCATTCATATAAGGATCGGAGAAGTTTACGCTTTCCTTGCGCTCGTCGGTCATATAAAGTCCGCCGCAGACAAGGTCGTATCTCTCGCTTGCAAGTCCTGCAAGCCCCGAAGCAAAGGAAATATCCGAAATGTTTACGTTGTAGCCGTATTCGCGGCAGAACATATACAGCACTTCGATCTCAAAGCCAACAGGCTTACCCTCGTACATATATACAAAGGGCTTTCTTGTGGTATCGATTGCCACTTGCAAGGTCTTTTCATTAGATGAAAGTTCGTCAAGCGGTATTGTTTCTTCAGGTTCTGTTTCGCCGTACCATTTATCTATAAGCTCATCTATCTTGCCATTCGCTTTGAGCTCTTTCAAAAATTCGTTCATCTGCGCCTGAAGAGCATTTCCGGCGTCATTTTTCTGGAATCCGAAGCCGATTTCTACGGAGTATGCAGGTACTGTGATGCTCGCAAGGCTCTTGTCTGTACGCGCTACCGAATTGAAGTTCGGTTTATCAAGCATAATGCCGTCAACCTTGCCCCCCTTGAGTGCCACGAGCACATCGGCAAATGTGTTGAACTCCTTAATGGTCGCATTCGGGAACTGCTCTCTCGAATAACCGCCATACAGCGAGCCTGTAACAACACCGAGTGTTGCGCCGTTGAACTGGTCGAGGGAGGAGGAATTGTCACCCTTAATGATGAAAATCATATCCTCTCGGTGATACGGATCCGAAAAATCAATCGTCTCCATTCTTTCCTCGGTGATAGAAAGTCCCGCTATTGAAAGATCGTATATGCCTGTCTGAAGTCCGGCAAGAAGCGAGGGGAATGCTACCTCTTCAATATCAAGCTTATAGCCGTACTCCTTAGCAAATGCTACGAGGAAATCCACATCATAACCGACTATTCTGCCGTTTTTGATATATCCGAACGGCTTTGCCTCGTTGTTCGTGCCAACCTTTAAGGTACCGTTCTCTCCCGTCAGCGTGCTCGGGTCGGCACATTCGGTGGGTTCCGTATCTCCAAACCACTTCTCTTGCAGTCTGTCATATTCACCGTTTTCCTTGATTTTTGCGATAAAAGCGTTCATCTGCTCCCGAAGCTGCGCGTTTTCTCCTTTTTTGAACGCAATACCGAAGTCTGTTGTCGTATAGGGTTCTTCGAGACGATCGACGTTCATTCCTTCCCATTTCATACACGTATAATACGACACATCGTTCAGAATAATATCTATTTTACCCTGTGTCAGAGCAAGCATCATATCGGGAATGGAAGCAAACTCTTTAACGGTTGCATCCGGGAAAACGTCATGGATGATCGTAGCTGCGTATGTACCCGTGGTGATACCGACGTTTGCATTCTTATAATCCTCAAACGTCTTTACATCGCTTTGCTTATGGATAACAAGAACTAAATCTTCCGTGTGATTGACAGCGGAAAAATCAACGCTCTCTCTACGTTCTTCGGTGATGGTAATCCCGGACATACCGATATCATATCTGCCGGATGATACACCCGACATAATGGCTGCAAAAGCCGTATCCTCAAACTCAAGACGGTAACCGTACTCGCGGCAGAAGCCGATCATAAGCTCAACTTCAAATCCTGCATATTTTCCATCTTTGATGTATACAAACGGCTTTGAGGCAGAGCTGACACCGATTTTCAGCGTTCCGTTCGCACCGTCAAGATCGTCGTATGTCTCGAACACGGTTGGCTCACTGTCGCCAAACCATTTATCTTCAAGCGCTTTATGAGTTCCGTTGTCCTTTATCTTGGCAATGTACGAATTGACCTTGTTTTGCAGATCGAGATCGGCACCCTTTTCAAAAATCATTCCGTAATCGCTCAGATCGATTGCCTCGTCGATGCGGTCTACCGACTGACCTTCCCAAAGCATCGCCTTATATATAGACTCATCCGTAGAAAAGGCATCAACCTTTTTTGCGTTGAATGCCACGATCAGATCCGCATAGGTATTGAACTCAAGATATGTAGCATCCGGAATAAGCCCCGGCAATTTGATGGCTTGGATCGAGCCGGTTACAACACCTATTTTCTTACCCGACAGATCGCTGAGCTTTGTTTCACCGCCCGAACCGATATCACCGTTCTTTTCGGCACCGCATCCGGCAAAAGCCAACAGGATCGTAATGAGCGCCATAATCAGGCATATCCATTTTCTGAAATTCATGATTGATTCTCCTTTTTTCTGTTTTTCTCGTTACGACAAACACTATGCAGTGGTTCGCCTCGCGGCATT
>CALGCW010000169.1 GCA_937884385.1 uncultured Clostridia bacterium
AAGCTGTGGAAGTATTCTTTTAAGTAATTCTTTAACTTGATTGGCTTTTGTTTTGTGTTCTAAATATTCACTCATACTGTTTGAAAAATCAACTATAAATAGAAGCTTATTTCCATCATCTTTGAATTTGTAATCTTTTGGAAAATAAACTTGATAAGCGAAAATAGGAAGTATTACCAAGAACGATATAAATAAACAAATTTTTTTCATAGTACAAGTTTTTACGTTTGTCAAGAACATTTATGGCTGTTCTTTTTGCCATTATAGCTTTGTCCTTTCGCAAATATAACATTCGGAAGATTTCAATTTAAGTTTATGTGTCAAGCATCACTTTACATGTAAATCTATTCTTTACATTGTATATGCTGGCTGCTTATGTCCAAAAAGAAATCGTGATTGAGGATTTTGCAGATATGTTGTAGTGTTTGGGTATTTATATTAGGACTGTTTAGAATATTGTAGACTGTTACACGAGAACATGGGATCATTTGGGCAAATTTTACTTTAGAGACACCATTTTCTTTCAAATATGTCTCTATCATTTTTCCAACATGTAGACTTTCTTTTTTCTCCATAAAAAAACAATACCCCCTTATCTCACACCATACGGCAAGAAAGAAGGTATTCCTTATGCCCTATGAAGCGGGATGCAAAATACAGACCGCAAAACCGTATCTCAACGCCTTTTTCGTCCGACAAGCAACTCCCCGTCCCGTCGGCACTTGACGCGCGCGCTTTTACTCTTCTGTAATTTATGCTACTATTATACACGCTTTACCCTTGAATGTCAAGATATAGGCTCAACAAAATATGGCGGAGATGGGAGAAAATTTTTGTCAGTAGGGCAAATGCACTTGCAATTGGAATGGGGGTGTGGTATAATGAATATAGTATTTCAAATTTGGGTTTGTAGGGGAGTTTCCTCGTTCTCGAGCGAAGCGAGATAGCCTTCTCCTGTGGAGAAGGTGGCACGGCGTAGCCGTGACGGATGAGGAGAACGGGCAAAAAACACCTTACGGGAGCATGGAAAAGTTGGGTGCTTACCCGATAAATATTCTTTCCCCATTCTCCTCATCCACCGCTATCGCGGTCCCCCTTCCCCAAATGGGAAGGCTTACCAAGGATTGTGCCAACCCACCGCTAAACTGCAGGTCATCTCTAAAAACCTCTCGCGCAACGAATCGGCGGAATCTTTTCCGCCCGAGCTTCGCTCGGATATCGTCACAAAAATCCTTCGCATCGCGTCAGCATATCAACTATACGCGCGGATTTTTGTTTAGACTGACGAAAAATCTTCTCGCCGCTCGCCGCACCATGAGTTTTTAGAGGTGCCCTCAAATTTGAAGTGTTTTGCAATTACCTATGTTGAAAGGAAACGTTTATGATAAAAATCGTCGTACTGGACGCGGGAACGCTGGGGGATGATTTATCCTTGGCACCTTTGGAGGCAGAGGGGGAAGTGACCGTATATCGGGTATCTCCGCCTGAAACCGTTTGCGAGCGCATTCGCGGAGCGGATGCGGTGATTTTGAACAAAGTGAAGATCGGGGAAGCTCAACTGCCCGAGGCGGGGGCTCCCGGGATCATCTGTATCGCGGCTACGGGCTTTGACAACGTCGATCTGGAGGCTTGCCGCAAGCGGGGGGTGGCTGTGGCCAACGTGCGGGGGGACTCCTCCGAGAGCGTCATGCAGGTGACCGTGGGGCTGGTTCTGTCCCTCATCACCCA
>CALGCW010000170.1 GCA_937884385.1 uncultured Clostridia bacterium
CCTTTTACTATATATTACAATGATAAATCAAACTCTTCTTCTCTTTGGTGGTCTACAACCGTTATGTGCGATTGGAGAAACATCCTTAATTAATGTAACATTGAGTTCAGCAGTTTGGATAGCTCTGATAAGCGGAGAAGATATAACCATATCAAACTTATAATCTTTTAGTTTTTCAGCAAGTTCTTTTGCCTTATCAACAAGTTCAAAAAACACTGTGTGAATATAATTTTCACGAGTAATTTGAGCGTAAATTAAAATTCCTGAATTTTCACCATTAGTCATTTTTCAAAACTCTCTTATAATTCTCACCTATTCTATCCCAGAGCTTAATGGGGTCGGGAGCGGCAACGCTCGTGCCAAGTCCGCCTCTGTAGGTCCAAGTTGCAAGACGGTCAACGCCCATACTCTCGTACATATCCACAACCTTGTCTATTTGCGAGAAGTCCTCAGGCTGCGCGTTGTAGCCCATAAGCCATCTTTCGCTCTGCTTGCCGTACTTCTTTGCCATAGCGACGGTCCTCTCGGTAACGTCGCGGAAGAAGCTCTCGGGGAGTGTCCAGTTGATGATGGTGGTCGAGAAAACGTCAAAATAAGGACAGCTTGCGACCATCTCCCAATTATCGTATCCGCGAAGCTCGGTGACGTAATAGCTATTCATAGTTGCGTGAACGCAACAGGTTATCTCAAGCTTCGGATTATACTCCTTGAGCGCCTTCGAACAATCGGCAAGAGTTTTGAGCGCCTCGCGCCAACGGAACTGCTTTACGTCGTCGTTCATAAATCTCGGCATCTCATAGCCGTAGTAATTCTCAAACTTCTTCATACACTCGGGGCAACGGCAAGCCCAATCATCGCCTGCACCACCCGTGATAGAGGCATATGCCTTGGGGTATGCATAGTGGGGCTCGTCCCAGAAAAATCCGTCTATCTCGGTGTTCCTTGCGAGCTTGAGGCAGAGATTTGTGAAATAATCTCTGAAGGAATTGGTATTGAAGCAAGCGGCATTCAGCACCTCACCCGTGTATGCCGACACCTGACGGTGATGGATATTGTTCTGGAGGAAGAGGGATACCTGCTCGCCACCAAAATACTTTCCTATTCCCCAAGTGTCTGCAATGCAACGAAGTCCTACCTTGTGCGCCGTCTTTACAATTTCATTTATATTGGGAAACCAAAAATCAAGATCAAACTCTGTGAGTGCGAGCAAAACGGTATCACAGCCGTGTTCCTTCATCTCTATAAAATCCTTTTCAGCGTGCTCTGCGTAGTTCATTCCGTAGTAGCTGACCATAGTATGCTTTGCCATAAAAAAGTCTCCTTATTTATTATAAATCCATTATATCAACGAGCGCGTGCGATGTAAACCCACAAACCGAGCAAAAAAGTGGACAAAACGATCCTTGACAAAGCCCTCGGGCTATGCTACAATATCTAAAAAAACAACTCTTGTTTTAGATGAGGTATTTTATATGTTATCCTCGGAAAGCACCGCGTCGGTCGAGCTTTTGGGCGTTTTTAAGATAAGCCGAGAGAAGTGCACGGGTGTGCGCTCTTATGCGAGAAGCTATGACACCTTGAGCATACGTCTTTCGGGCAGTGGCTCGTTCAAGACACAAAAGGGTAATTTTTCGGTCTCGCGCGGCGACCTGCTTTATATCCTAAAAAATCTCGAATACCAGCAAAGCTCGGAAAACGAGACGCTTATTGCCATTCATTTTATAAACTACGGCGCCTCGGTGGGTGGGGACGCACGCGTGCTGTCCCTTGACGACGCCGACTACGTTGAGGGGCTTATCAAGCAGATGTACGACACGTGGAAGGACCTCAAGGTAGGCTACGGCTATAAATGCACCGCCCTTTTATACGAGCTCCTCTATTACATCGCCTGCCAGCAGCACAACAGCTCTGTGGACGCCATATGCGATGAGAGCAAGATACAAAAGGCGCTTGATATAATACACTCAAGTTACCGCAAGGAGGAGATAGAGGTCTCAAGCCTTGCCGAAAGCTGCGCTCTGTCCGAGGCGTATTTCCGCAAGCTTTTCAAGAAGATCCACGGTGTCTCGCCGATAAGATACATAATCGACCTCAAGCTTGATTTTGCATCTCACCTTTTGCAAAGCCAGCTCTACACGGTCAGTGAGGTGGCTCTGCGCTCGGGCTTTAGCGATGCCAAATATTTCTCCCGCCTGTTCAAGGCGCGATTTGACCTCTCCCCCAAGGAATATCAGCAAAGCTACGAGATCACCCATATACCCGGTGGGACAAGGGTATAGCAGCAAAACGCTACTCCAAACAACGAAATATAAATGCAGACATAAAAATTAGGCTAGCTCAAATGCAGAAAAATGTGTTTCTGCTAGTTTCTTTTTTGCCTTTCAACATCAATGAAAAGAAAAAAGCATCAAAACGAGGCAAAAAAGAGTATGACGAAAAGAGAATCGTTAAAATCCTCATTTTTAAGAGTTATGCAATTCCAAAGAGAATTGGTTTAAGAGGCGTTAAAAGTGAACAAATCCAAGCTAATTCTTCCTTTTTTCGTGCGGTTGCAAAGTTTTTCAATATTTAAAGCGAAAACAAGAAGGAAAAACTGAGTTTCTATGTTCTTCTTTCCTCTGGTTATGCAAATACAAGTATTTCAAACATTGTGATTGGATTTACTTTTCTCCAACTTCTGAGATACGTATTAAACAACTCTGTATAGTCTAAACTCTCGCAAATTTCTGCTACTTTGAATACAAAATCTCCCTCGGGAATACAAATTCCTAAATCTAACGGTAAAACTACTTGATTTTTATCTCTCATTGTTGTATAATTATCTCGCTTTCTTGTGTGGTTGGGTTTGGCGATTTAATTATACAACAAAGCAAGCGGATGCTCAATACCTTTCGGTAAAGAACATCCGCTTTTTTCTTTTTTTAGGCTATCTTAATGAGACAGCCCCTTTTGGAGCGAGATTCCATCGAATCGACCGAAGGT
>CALGCW010000171.1 GCA_937884385.1 uncultured Clostridia bacterium
TTCTGCAGCAACCAAGCCGCAAGATGTCAGCGTTTTAGAATTAAGGTCAGAAGATATTCCGCTCAATTTTGAATTTTCGGCTCGTGCCCAAGGCTCCAAAGAAACCGAAATCAGAGCACAAGTTTCGGGTATTTTGCTCAAACGCAACTATGTCGAAGGCTCAAAGGTTGAAGAAGGCAGAACACTTCCCTCTCCCAAGGTAAAGGTCGCAGTCATCACGGGTGACGAGCAAGCACGTGAGGACGAGGACACAGCAGAAGAGGACTCCTCCGGAATAAACCCCGAGGCGCTTTGGATCGCGCAGGAGATAAAACGCCTCATAGCATCGGAGAAGAAAGCTGACGGCACGGCTATCGAGCCGCGCGACATCGCGATCCTTATGCGATCCACCACCCCCGCAGAGGATATCACAAGGGCGCTTACAAAATACGGCATTCCCTGCACGGACAACTCAAAATACGATCTGTTTGAAACACCCGACGTGCTTCTTTCCATATCTCTTTTGTCCTGCATAGATAACCCCCACAGGGACATACCGCTTGCGGCAACGCTCTATTCCCCCGTGTTTGCGTATTCGATGAACGATTTGATCACGATAAGAAAGAATGCGGATTCCTCCTCATCACTCTTCGAAGCACTCTGCTCCTACGAAAACACACAGGACGCGGATGAAGCCATAATGATCAAAAACCGCTATTTTATAGAAAAGCTGACCGAATACAGAAACCGCGCGAGAAGCCTGCCCGTCGATAAGCTGATAAACCATATATACAGAGACCTCACCCTGAAGTCTTATGAGGGCTTGAATTCGCAAAACCTTACAAGGCTTTACGAGATGGCAAGAAAATTCGAATCGGGCTCGTTTAAGGGACTAAACAACTTCATCTCCTACGTAAACGAGCTTATAGAAAACAAAAAGGTGCCCCCGCTTACAAACGAGGACTCCGGTGAGAACGCGGTGCAAATGATAACCGCACATAAATCCAAGGGTCTTGAATTCCCCGTAGTTTTTCTTGCGGGAATGGAGGACGGAATTTTCCCCTCGCAGCAGAACCTGTTTGACAAGCAGGGTAAATTCAATATGGAGGATCTTAAGGCTAATATGCTCTACAGCGCACGCGCGGGTATTGCATTAAGACTTGCGCTTCGAAGCGGAATGGCAAGCCTTAACACTCCTATGCGCGAGGCAGTCGCTCTCGACTTGACAAGCGCCCAGCTTGAGGAGGAAATGCGCATTCTCTACGTTGCCCTGACCCGTGCAAGAGAGAGACTTTACGTGACCGCACATACGAGAACGAAGCTTGACAAGCTCGACTCCGATATGCGCCTTATATCCACCTTCGCAGACGATTTCAGAGTGCGAAAGTGCCATAACTGGCTATCAATGATGCTCTCTGCAATCTATCCGCTTCAAAGCGGCGATTGCTTTGATTTCATTGCTATCGAGAAGGACGGTGTACGCGAGGATGAAACGGATACCGATGCCCCGCAAGCAGAAACTGACTCAAGGATCGTTTTGACGAATGACGAGCTCAAAGCCATAAAGAGCCACCTTGAATACAAGTATCCCCATTCAAGCATTTCAAAGCTTCCCGCAAAGCTTTCGGTATCTAAGCTTACGCCCACAGTCCTTGACGATATGGATAACGATGCCGCAACGCTTGAAGCCTTTGACGAAGCGAAAATACTTGAGATCGAGGAATACTTCAACTCAAGATCACGCACGACGAGCGCAGACAAAGGCACCGCAACTCATCTGTTCCTGCAGTTCTGCGATTTTGAGAATGCCGAGAAAAAAGGTGTCCGCGAGGAGCTCTCGCGCCTTGTAGAGAGCAAATTCATCTCCACTCAGGTCGCAGAGCTTATAGACCTTCGTCAGCTTGAGGGCTTCTTTGAAAGCAGATTTTATTCGATTCTCAACAGTGCCAAAAAAACGTACCGCGAGCAAAGGTTCAATATACTTCTCCCCGCTTCGCATTTCACGCAGGACGAAAGCTTCAAAGCAGATATCGACGGTGAAGAAATACTTGTTCAAGGCGTTATCGACCTGTTCTTTGAGGATGAAAAAGGCAACGTGATACTATGCGATTACAAGACCGATCATCTGACGGCAGAGGAGCTTCAAAGCGAGAGCCTCGTAGCTGCAAAAATGAAAGCCCGACACGGCAAGCAGCTTGAATACTATGCTATGGCGATAGAGAGATTTATAGGCAGACGCCCGAACACTATTCTTATCTATTCCCTTCCGTTCGGCGAGGCGGTAGAAATACCGACCGCAGATTGATACAATCCGACATTTTTTATAAGAAAAAGTCGAGAAACGAACCTATCTATGTGCTACAATAAGAGCAAGCAGAGGTGAGGATGATGAATGTTTTAAAAAGTATGAATACTGCAATTGATTATATTGAGGATCATCTGCTTGAGGAGCTGCATATGCCGGCAATTGCCAAAGCAACCGGAGATCTTGAAAGCGACCTTCAAAGAACGTTCTATGCGTTGACAGGGATCTCTATCGTAGAATACATACGAAGAAGGAGATTATCACTTGCGGGATACGAGCTCCAAAAAGGAGATCAATCGGTGTTGAACATTGCCCTAAAATACGGTTATTCTTCGCCCGATTCCTTCACAAGAGCCTTTCGGCAACTGCACGGAATTACCCCGTCCGCGGTGAAGCGAGGCGGATGCCTTTTGAAATCCTTCGGAAGGATCACCTTTGTATTAACTATAAAAGGAGTTAATGCTATGAATTACAGAATTGTAAAAAAAGATGAAATGCACATTATTGGCTTTAAAAAATGGTTCTCCACCGAAAACGACAGCCAAATGACCGAGATCCCCAAAATGTGGGACTCCATTACGGATGAATTAAAGCAACAAATCACCGCTTTGAGCAATAATGACGGTGTAGTAGGCTTGTGTGCCGATATGTATGACGGTGGCTTCGATTATTGGATCGGCTGTATGTCAGACAAGCCCTGCCCTGAAAACCTCGAGGAAATGACCGTCCCCGCTTCGTATTGGGCAGTGTTTGAAGTCATAGGTTCAATGAGACCTCTGCCAAACCCAATGCAGGATATTTGGAAGCGCATTTATTCCGAGTGGCTCCCAAGCTCCGGTTATAAACACGCAATGCTACCCGAAATCGAATACTATTCTGCGGGTGATATGATGGCTGAAGACTACAGAAGCGAGATCTGGATCCCCATTAAAAAATAATCTATCGCATTACACACAAAAAAAGCACGGCAATGCCGTGCTTTTTGCTATTTGTTTTTATGTAAATACATTATTCTCGTTAGTTCTTTAGCTACGTTTTCAACGTCTGCAACATACTGAATCTCAAATTTCTCGATACCCGTTTCTATTATAAGAGTTCCCCATTTATACTTGATGCTTCTTGCGGTCGCTCTATTGTATGAAATGTCCGCAAGGTTTGAAGCAAACACAGTAAAATCATCGGAGTGGAGATATATCTGCCCCGTTGCCTCGTCAACAGAGATCAGATCATTGGGAGTCCTTACGTGAGTAATAAAAATGTACGCCGAAAAAATGCCCACTATAAGAAAAAGTATTACAAGCAAGGGTTCGCTATTTGTCGCGAGCATAGCAAATAGCATTACAAAGCAAACGATAGCGACTATAGCGTAGAGCCACTCAAGACCCTTTTTCTTTTTTGCTATTACCTTCATAGAATCCTCCTTAATCTATAAAAACAAAAACCTGCCACCGTTACAGTTTCGATTTCACAACTGCAAATACGGCGATTAACGAACTAGCCACCAAATACCAAATATACTTTTTGCTATTGCGATAGCTGATTTTCGCAAAAATACATTTTTTCTTTATTTTATGCATCATCATTATGGATGGCTCCGTTACTGACAACAGCATCTTGCGTTTTTCTCCAAGTAAGGTTAAGCTCATCGGTCTTGATGACATTCTTCCCGTTGAACCCAAATCAATAGATATTTCTCGAACATCACTGTAATTAATGCTTGTTTCTTTACCCTTATCATCTATCAACAAAAATTCTTCGTTAAGGATAAAGGTCTTTTTTTGAAAGATAGAGAGTATCAGGCTTAGCAAAATCAAAAACGCGTTAATAATGACCAGAGCGATCAAGTATGCAGAAATCATATCCGTGCAATACTGTGCAAAGCCGTCTATATCTATGGATAATCCCAAAATCAAAAACATAGGAACAAGGCACAGCGCAAGCTCTGTAATATGACACGCAAACGATACTGTCAGATTTCTCTTGAATTTCACATCCATCCCCCTTCTCCTCTGTTGTGATCATATTATACAACAAAATATCAGGCTTGTAAAGGGCAAAAGATGCAAAATTGAAAACGCTATTTTGCAATTTGCGCAAAAAAGCACGGCAATGCCGTGCTTTTTATTTTCTAAATGTCGAATATCGCCTTTTTTAATTCGATATACTCGTCAGCAGTCATACTTTGAAGCTTACTCAAAATCTCCCCAAGTAAGGAAATGACGCTTTCATTCTGCAAAAACGTACAAGCAAGCTTATCAACGCGAGAAATAACGTCCGAAAGCTGTTGCGAATACGATGAACCTATAAGATGGGCAATGCTTTCCTCAAATGCATTCGAATACTGAACTATTGAGGTAAAAAACTCAATATCATTCATTCTGCTATAGATTCTCTCGTAATCCTCTATGCTGTAAAATGGGAATTTGCGTTCCGTTTGAATGTCCATCAAAACCGCTAGCCTTATAAAAGGCTCAAGAACTTGAAGCTTGCTATAGAGGGTAGATGTCAGCAAGCGAAAGCTGACTCGCCCGTATTGCTCCACGACCTCAAAGCTTTTACCGAGAAATCTGCTGTTTTTTTCAAGAAATTCTCTGATCTTTTCAACGTAGCCGTCAACTTCTTCTTGCGTCTGTGCCATTCCGTTATCGGTGACGTATATCTCGTCAATATAACTGCTTGAATACGTAAACAGAACCCCATCCTCACGCAAACGTGCGCTAAGCATAAATACGTCGTAAGCGTGGTCACCCTCGACGGAAAAATCGCCCATATATCGGTATTCGAACAGTTGAAAAATCAATGCCTCGTTCAATATGGTATCAAGATTAATTGCGCTTGGCACGAACGGTACGTCAAGCTCAAAGCCGTAGCTGCAAAGCTCGTCATTCCATTTCCTGTATTTTTGATTTTCGGGAATGGATATCCATTCCCGAAATTTTTTTATCAATTCTTGCTTTGTAAAGGACATATCTGCCCTCCCGTTTCTTATTTAATATCGATAATTCCGCGTCTTGCTCTCATCTGAGCCTTCATACGAAGCTCGGTGTTGAGGATCTTTTTACGAAGCCTTATCGACTTGGGTGTCACCTCGATGAGCTCGTCATCATTGATGTATTCAATAGCCTCTTCAAGGCTGAAGATCTTCGGAGGTGTCAAAAGAAGCTTTTCGTCCGCGCCTGTTGAACGGATGGCTGTAAGGTGCTTTTCCTTACAGGGGTTTACGGCTATATCGTCATTCTTGGGATTTTCGCCGATGATCATACCCTCGTATACCTTAGTCTGCGGCCCAATAAAGAGCTGTCCTCTTTCTTGCGTATTATAAAGACCGTATCTTGTGGTCTCACCGTTTTCAGAAGCGATAAGACAGCCGGTGAATCGCATCGTCACCTCTCCCTTATAGGGCTGATATCCGTCAAAGAGAGTATTGATAAGACCTTCACCTCTTGTATCGGTCAAAAACTCGGAGCGATAACCGAAAAGACAGCGTGAAGGGATGGAATATTCAACTCTCATTCTGTTTCCGATAGGTATCATCTCGATAAGATCTCCCTTTCGTCTGCCAAGCTTTTCAATAACCGAACCAACGTAATCGGTAGGAACGTCAAGCGTCACTCTTTCCATAGGCTCGCACTTGACACCGTCTATCTCCTTATAAAGTACTCTCGGGTTGGAGCACATAAGCTCAAAGCCCTCGCGTCTCATAGTTTCAATAAGAATTGAAAGATGCATCTCTCCTCTGCCCGCAACCTTGAAGGAGTCCGTGGTGTCACCGTCGCTTACGCGGAGCGAAACGTCCTTGAGAAGCTCGCGGTAAAGCCTGTCCCTTATCTGACGGGATGTGACAAACTTACCCTCCTGACCTGCAAGGGGGCTATCGTTTACAGAAAAGGTCATCTCCATCGTGGGTTCACTCACCTTGACGAATTCAAGGGGCTCGATGCAGGTAGTTGAGGTGATGGTATCGCCGATAGTGATATTCTCTGCACCGCTGAAGCACACGATATCACCGATCCTCGCATTTTCGACCTGGACTCTTCCAAGACCGTTGATCTGATAAAGTGCAACGATCTTTGCGCGCTTGGGAGCCGCCTTTGAGTGGAAGTTGGATATCATTACCTCCTGACCCTGCCTGATCGTACCGCGCTCAACACGGCCGATGCCGATGCGACCGACAAAATCGTTATAGTCGATGGACGATATAAGCAACTGAAGGTCACCCTCATCGTCACCCTCGGGTGCGGGTATGTAATCAAGTATCTTATCAAAAAGAGGCTTTAGGTCCGTTCCGGGAGAATCCATGTCCTCGCTTGCAGTTCCTGCACGTCCCGAACAAAAAAGCATCGGGCTGTCAAGCTGCTCGTCGTTTGCACCAAGGTCGATGAGAAGTTCAAGGACCTCGTCTATTACCTCACTTATACGTGCGTCGGGCTTGTCTATTTTATTTACGACGACGATAACTCTGTGATTGAGCTCAAGAGCTCTCTGAAGCACGAAGCGCGTCTGTGGCATAGGGCCCTCTGCAGCATCAACGAGCAGAATTACGCCGTTTACCATCTTGAGTATGCGCTCTACCTCTCCGCCAAAGTCTGCGTGTCCGGGAGTGTCTATTATATTGATCTTAACACCGTTGTAATTAACCGCAGTATTCTTAGCAAGGATAGTAATTCCTCTCTCTCTCTCAAGGTCATTAGAGTCCATGACTCTGTCCTCAGTTGCCTGATTCTCACGGTAGATACCTCCCTGCTTGAGAAGCTGGTCAACAAGTGTCGTCTTGCCGTGGTCAACGTGTGCGATGATCGCAATATTTCGTAAATCTGATCTTACCACTTTGTTTCTCCTTATATTAATAATAAAAAATACACCAATTTATTATAACACTTTTTTTGTTAATATTATATAGTTATTTTTACGGAATTTTCATTATTTTTTAACATTTTTTTGTGGTTTTTGACAGTTTTATTATTTGACATATCGAAAAAAGTATGATATAATGACATTAATCTTGATTTTAACCTTTTGAAAGGATATTTATGCGTTCTTATATAAAAGCATTGATATTTGACCTTGACGGCACTCTTGCGGATACCATTCCCGCAATAAGCGAGGCAGTCAATATGACTCTTGCAGAGCTTGGATACCCCTGCCGCACGGAAGCGGAGATAAGATGCTTCATCGGGCGCGGGCCGCGCCATCTTATCACCGAGTCTCTTCCTCAAAACGCGCGCGATAGCGAAACGGTGGATAAGGCACTTTCTCTTTATGACAAGATGTATGCCTTGACATATATGCATACCGAAAGGCTCTATGACGGTCTTGAGGAGGCAATACTTGAGCTTTCAAAGTATTACAGGATAGCCGTTCTCTCAAACAAGCAGGACGAATACGTAAAGGCTCTTGTAAAGCAACTCTTGCCCGAGGGCATTTGTGAGATCGCGATCGGTTCTCGAGAAGGTATACCTGCAAAGCCCGAGGCGACCGCTGCAACACTGCTTTGCAGCACGCTCGGTGTAAATCCGCACGATTGCGTGCTTATAGGAGACAGCGAGATAGATATACTAACGGCAGAAAACGCCGAGCTTGACGTTATTTCTGTTTCTTGGGGATACGCCTCAAAGGCAA
This sequence comes from uncultured Clostridia bacterium, assembly GCA_937884385.1. Lineage (GTDB taxonomy): Bacteria > Bacillota > Clostridia > Oscillospirales > CAG-272 > RGIG4608. The sequence goes on from CALGCW010000171.1 coordinate 7,904, forward strand.
AGCTCCTGCTTCACGGTGCACAGAATATAGTTAACTCACCAAGCGAACTTATAGATTATTTCAGATAAGGAGATTAATATGATCGAAACAAACTCAAAACGCAATCTCTATATTAAGGTTGCACTCTCATCAATCTCGATAGTAATTATCGGACTTCTGCTTTGGAAATTCGACTTTGAGATCCTGTTCTTTATTCAAAAGTACCTTCGCAATGATATCCTTGACGTCATAGTCCCCTTCTACACCTCGCTCGGCGAGGACGGGATCATCTGGATAACCGTCGGTGTGATCCTTCTCATCCCCAAAAAGACGAGAAAATGCGGAATCATGGTACTCTGCGCACTTCTCGTAATGCTCGTTGTTAACAATATCGTATTAAAAAACCTCATTGCAAGAAGCCGTCCCTGCTGGACCTACCCCGAAATGGTCGACCTTGTTGAGATACCGAAATCCTACTCGTTCCCATCGGGTCACACGGTATCCGCATTCGCAGTATCTCTTGTTATTCTTTCACAGCATAAAAAGCTCGGTATCGTTACCGTTATTATGGCTGCACTTATGGCGTTTACCCGACTTTACGTGTTCGTTCACTTTCCCACCGATATCTTCGGAGGAATGCTCGTCGGCGCGTCTATAGCTTGCTTCGTGTGCTTCACAGAAAAGAAGCTCACACCCATCATTATGAGCAAGCTTCTAAAGAAAGCAGAATAAATACAAAAAAATCCTGACCGTCGGTCAGGATTTTTTATTTAAAACAACAATTCCAATATCTTATCGGCAACGGCATCGTAATCACCGTTGTTTTCAACCACGTAGTCGCATATCTCCTCGTTTCTTCTCTCGTCATCGATGGAGATTATCCTGTTGACCTTGTCTTCGTTAGTGCTGTTCTTTTCAAGGATTGCAGAAAGAAGCTCTCTTTTATCTCGCTTGACGTATACGGTCACCACGTCCTTGTAGTGGGTCTTAAGTGACATCGCACCGCAGATATCCATAATTGCAAGCACTCTTTTATCGCTTGCAAGAATTGCGTCAACGTCGCTCTTTTTAGAGCCGAAGCCGTGTCCTGCGTACATAGTTGACTCAAAAAGCTCTTTTTTATCAAGCATTTTGAAGAATTCCTTTTTGTCAACGTAGTTATACCATTCGTCCTCACTCTTTGCGGTGGGGTCGATGGTAGTATAACTGAGGAGCTTTTCAAAATCATCTCTTTTTTCAAGAAGCTTCGCCGCAATCTTAGTCTTACCGGAGCCCGAAGGACCGACGAGCGCAACGATAGCTGGGTCCTTGTAATCGTCCTTTATTGCTGAATAGCTTGTAGTAATGACCTCAACGAGCTTTAAGAACTCATCGTAATTGTTCACCGCGAGCATTCCCGTTGCACTTTGATTCCAAGGGCGTCGCATAAGGATGGGATACGCCGCGTTGGAATTTATTACGTTGTGCATGCCGTCGTCAAAAAGTATGTCAACGTTGAGCTTGTCCTTACGGGTGCCCATATATATGTTTTCGGGTGGAATTTCGGGAAATTCCCTCATTATCGACTCTGCCCTGATGCTCATAAACTGAGGGTAAACGGACGTGCATATAAACACCTCCGTCATCTGTGAGAGCTTACGCACGAATTCCTTAGCCCCCTCAATTACGGGCTGTGTTCTGAAAAATTCTTCGGTAAAGAACTCAAAAATTACGTCTGCGCGAGTACCGAGCTTACCCCAACGGTCCACCTCGTGAATGGTAAGCGGCGGATCAAATCTATATTTTTCATTTGCAAGCCTTATTGCATACGGTACACATTCAAGTAAAACGTCGTCTACATCAAGCGCCGTAGTCATTCTGAATCTTCTGCTCATTCTTTCCTCCTTGCACTTACTTGTAATATAAATTATACCACATAAAAAAAGGAAATACAAGTGCATTTCCCTTTTTGTAAATTAATTTTCTTCTACCCTTCCGCGAAGTCTTATATTAAGCTTGTCTATCGCTCTGTATAGATAATAGCACGCAACGAAGAAAAGCACATGAAGCACGCTAAGTATAAGCACGTAGATGGTCTGACCTGCCGCATATCCGATCGCATCCTTTATGGAATTAACGAAATCGTTAACAGGACCGATATTGCAGGTATAAAAGTTTGCATAGTTCGTTTTAAGAAGCTGGGACATCGTACCTGCAACTGCGGAAAAGGCGGCGCCGAAGATGGCGAGATATTTCGAATAATTCTTATCTCCGACGTGATGAAGTCTCAGTGCTATAATAAGAATAAACTCAAAAATCACGACGTTGTGGAAAAATACGGTGTGGAAGTCAAAATAGTCGTTGAAGAAATTCGTTATGTTCCAAGCCCCGTAGATAAGGTTTGGATAGACCACCATAAATATCACCATTGCAGTGGTTACAGTACAGGTGACCGTTTTAACGATATCCTGATACTTGCCCTTATAGAACGCCATAAGTGGCAAAAGCGGAATAAAAAGCGAGCACACGTGAAGCGGAATATGATAAAGATCGTACCCTCTTTGAAATGAAAAATACTGCTTTCCCACTTCGCTCAAAAAGAGCAAGACCGCAAGTACTTGAAAAGGTATCATTCTGACCTTAAGCGACTTTTTGCCGATAAGTTTGTTAAGAATGATTGCGATGATGATCATTGCGATCTCGGTAGGAATGAGCTGCCAAAAATGTTCTTTCGTCCAAAGCTCCATAATAGCTCCTCCGATTTACTTTATTTCTACAAAATTTGCAGATCCTAACATCAATATATCACGGTTGATTGCATTTGTCAATAAGAAAATGAGCCAATTATTAAATCAGGTCATTTTTGTTTTTATCGCTCCTTGCGGGCAAGAGCCGCATTCAGTATATTATCTATATAATCTATCTGCTCGCACAGCCTTGCAGAAACGTTTTTATCGGCAAATCCTTCTGCTTCTTCCCTCATTTTTGCCAGCACCTCAAGCAAGGAAGAAATATCACAGTTCTCTTTCAAAAACGGCAAGGTTTCAGAAGCAAAGCTCTCCATCGCTTCCCTCTCGGCACCCGTCATTCTTGAAGAATATATCCGCCCGTACCTATCAAGGATCTCGCTTCTCCAAGCACGCACGATAATACTTGCCTCTGCCGTGGGACTTACCGCCCAACCGCTGTGTGAGCCCGCGCTCATTGCAGACAGTATCGCAGCTGAACGGTCACTGTTCTTTGTTATGTAGTTCTGCGAAGCAAAAAGTGAAACACCGCATATATCCGTCATCTTCAATGCTTCAATAAGCTCTTGATTTTCACGCAAGGAGGCGCCGTTGTAAAGGGGCGAGATACCTATATAGTTCAATACCGAAGAGGAATACCTTGCAAATTCATTCGCACTCGAAACGAGCAGCTCTTCATTCTCGGTATATATCATAGGCAGAATAACGTCAATGTATCCAAGCTCTATCCAAGTCAGTATATCCTGCTTATATATGCTCTTTGCCTGCTCAATGAATCCGTAAGGACTTGCAGAGATCACCGTTTCGGGACTGATCCTGCGGATATGAGCGCTCAGCTCTCCTACAAGAGCAGTTATCGACTCGCACTTTTCCTCGTCCGTCACACCGTCCTGAGCAAGGATGGGAGAGATTCCCGTCTCCGAATATCTGATATAGTCATAGCTTATACCGTCAAAATCGTATTTTTCAAGCATCTCGGTGATAACGTTCCTCAAAAACTCGCGCACCTCAGTGTTTGCCGGATCTAAAAAGTATTCCGATCTGTCACCGTTTTCATCGGCACAGAGCCATTCCTCCTTAATGTGCTCCGGCACATAGTATCCGCTGATTCCACCCTTAAGAAGCTCCACCCACGCGTGGACCTCAATCCCTCGCTTGTGGCACTCGGAGATGAGCGCAAGCGTATAATCGCTTCCGTACTCACCGTAGTCAAAATTCGCCATTGAGGGATGCTCCGTGCGTGTGACCTCGCTGTAATACGTAGTCATTCCGTGCCAAAAGGTCTCGACATACAATGTGTTTATTCCAAGCTCAACAAGCCTGTCGGCAAAGGCTTTAACTCCTTCAAGCGTGCTCTCGTCAAATGAAGACGCATTCGGTCTGTGCCAAAGTCCCCTTCCTTCGACAGCACGGCTCTCTATCGTAAGATAATATTTTTCATCTATAAGACGCATTACAGAGTCATACTTATCTTTGATCGCCTCAAGGTCGGGCTGAGCACTCCAAAAGCTCATTTTGAGCTTCCACACAGCACCGTCGACCCTCTTATCCGCGTTTTCGATGGCAGTATAGTCAAGATCATAAAGACCTTCTCTTTTGTATTCAATTATAGAGTCAACACGCCCATTTTCAATTTCAATGCGCTTTAAGTACGATTTTTCAAGATCGCGCGTAACCGCAACGCGACCGTCCTTGACTTTGATTGTATCTCCGATCTCAATTTTCCTCAAAAAATCCGCCGAAGTGCCGTGGCCGCTTAAAACGTAAGTGCCCTGCGAGAGAGCGACCGTATCTCCAAGCTCAACGGCACATCCGGATCTCTTTTCGACCAGTACTTCATAGCCGTATTCGTTTCTTTCAATATCCTCGGTATAAACGATAAGCTCGTTTGCGTATCTGACGGTGTTCTCACCATGTACAGCGGCTTCTCCAACCTGATTTACAAGCTGCCCCTTGCGAAGATAATAAAGAGACGCCCAAGCAAAGACAGATACTGCGAGCAAAGCCAAAGCAATAGCTATAATGACGGTTTTCCTTTTCATAAGCGCCTCCTTTTTTAGAATATATACGATTATAGCACAAAAAATGCTCCTGCACAATAATTATCAACAAAAATTGTCGAAATATGCAAAAAAGCACGCTTCCGCGTGCTTTAAAGCTATTGTTTATTTACCTGCGCCCGCGTGCTGAGAAACGTAAGCAGGTACGTCATCCGCATCAAGCATAACGCTGACGTCACTTCTCTTGTTCACAGCATCATAGTAGAACAGGTCAGGATTCGTATCGAAATTACCGAGATTTGTTGAGCTGTCCGGCTTGCAGGTCGCGCTTACGGTCTTGTCTCTCTGCGTCACAACAGTCGCACCGCTTGTGCTTGAGCCGTCAAATACGTCACCAAAGGACTTAGCCACGGACGACGAGAGCTTAAACGGATATTTGCAGCTTTCAAAATAGTTGTTCTCGCTGAAAATATAAGAGTTCTTTCTGACATCCGAGCAAGTAGTGCACTGATCAAAATAGTTGTTATACGAATGGATATTAACATTTCTTCCGAGGGGAATGCGTGACTCGACCTTGTAGAAATAATTGTGATGCATGGTCATATTCATACAAGCCTGGCTGTCACCGCTACCGAAGAGCATCGTTTTCTTGGGATTGTTGAAATAGTTGTATGCAAGGGTAAGATTTGATACGTTGTTGAAGTCAACCGTTCCGTCGCCCGCATATTTATCGCGCTCACCTGAGATATCCCACGCGTTGTAGCCGCGATTGAAGGTGCAGCTATGCACCCAATATCTGCTGTGATTAGCAAGGTCTGCCCTGTCACCGCCCATAAAGTTAAGCGCGTCCTCGGGGTAGCCCGTAAAGGTTATATTCTTAATCTCTATGCTGCTACATTCCTCAAATCCAATACCGAATTGGAAGAATTCCGCATCCGTTCCAACGCCCTCAACAGTGATATTTTTCGAGCCCTTCACCTCAAGCATATTGTAGTAAGAGTCGTCGTCGTAAACGCTCGCACCCTTGAGTGATGGGAAATCACTTCCCTTGTAGCTCGTTGTGCCCGAGCCACTGTTCGTCAGACGCACGTCGGTAAGGCCTGTGGGGGTGGTCTTGTAGTTATATGTTTTTGCTCCGCCGCCATTACCCTTCATCTTAACGATAAGGTTCGCAAGGTTTTCACCGTATTCGGTCGAGAAGGTATTTTCAAAGAAATCGTCAGTTGCGTTAGAGCCGTCGGAAAGTCGGGGCTCAACGTTCTTGTAATTCCATTGGTTCGTCGTGATCTTGCCAATAACGCGGATAAGCATGGGAGTATCAGACTTGTACTGCGCTTGAAGGATATTTACAAGACCCACGTATTCCGTACCGTTAATGGTACAAGTGACGGTGTTCTTGTTCTCATTCGTCACGTAGATGACCTTCGTTCCCTCTTTAAGCGTTCCGTCGTTGTTGTATGCACCTACACCTTCGGTAGCACCGAAATGAGCATAACCGCTTCTGTCCTGCGCCAAAACGCTTACACTTGCAGTAGCTTCCATTCCCGCAAGGGGAATTTTGACCTTAACGTCATACTCGCCTGCAGAAACGCCGAGAATGTACGCAATATTATATTCCTCACCCTTGAAGGTGAGCTCGCTGTCAAGCTTTACGTAATCATCATCGGTAGATTTTTTGTAATAAACCTCATAATCAAGGTTAAAGATCTTCGAAGTTGTCACCACGATCTGCTCGTTGAGTCCGATAAGCTCATTGATAATAGCAGGCTGCACAGGTCCAACTCCGGGTCCCGGATTTGCCGTAGTAGTAGTTGTTGAGGTAGTTGTCGTAGTAGTTGTGGTTGTTGTCGACGTTGTGGTCGGCTTCGTAGTTGTCGGTCTTGTAGTGCTTGGTCTTGTCGTCGTTGCGCTCGTGGATGTCCCGGGGTCTATCACGCAGGATGCCATCGAGAACACTAAAACAAGCGAGATAAGCGCCAATAAAAATTTTTTCATACTAATCTCCTTTAACCAAGATAATTTATCTCAATAGATTGTTCACCTTATAGATTTCACATTTATCGTAATCACCGCAGATGACGTATATCTCGTTGTCAATAACACTCACCGCCTCTGCCTCGCAAAGACCGGGGAGATCCATCTCATATTCAAGCAAGGTATGTCCGTCATATGAGAATATGTAGATGTAATTGTGGAAAACGCCCTCAAGACTGCCCCTGATGGCATATATAACGTCATCGGCGCAGTAATAGCTCTGCGGCGTTGTGTTTTCCCTATAATCCACCTCAAACGAATACAAAAGCTGAAGATCCTTTCCGTAAACGTTCATCTTGTCGCCGTTCCACTCTCCGCCGACAAAGACCTGCTTTTCCTTGCAGTATGCGATGGACATAAAGGGCTCGTTGAGGTCCTTCGTCTCTATTATCTCAAAGGTGTCCTTGTCGAGTATGGAATATCTGTAATAATGTCCGTCGGGCGATTGACAGTGAGCTATCATAAGGTCGCCGTTCTCAAGGAGCGTGATGCTGTTCGCGTGGTCGAGCGGCAATATCTCGCTTTGCTTTACCACGTTGCCGTCCATGTCGGCTTTAACGATTATCGCCGTCTCCGTGGGAAGAGTTTTATTTATAAAGGCAACGTAAAAATATTCTCCGTCAAACGTGCCGCCCTGAACCGTGTTAAACAATAAGTCGGGCTGATCTATCGTCAAAAAATGCACCGTTTCCGCGTCTCGGGTGTTCCACTTGAGACAGCACGAAAATAGCGAGCAAGAGAGCGCAAAAATCAATAAAAGCAATAATATTTTTTTCATATCAGTTCACCTTTCCAACAATACTTTCTTCTTTATAGTTATACACAAAGGTCGGACATTCTCCGCCCATTTGAATTGTATACAAAATATTACCTGCCTCGTCAACGCTTGCCTCGTGGATGAAGCCGTGGCGAAGCTCTCCGCAATGGCGAAAACGCACAAAATCGCGGCGCACGTACTTTGCCCCCTCGGGCCACGCGCTCTTTTTGGGCTTGCGCTTGAATATATCGAAAAACATATGATCACCTTCCGTATAAATTATTCTTAAAAATATAAGACTTATCGACAAGAGGAATGCCTAATGATATCAACGCTTTTTCCCAATCTGTCAGCGGATCACCTAAGTATGAAGCGGTATTGATTGTATCTTCATAGGTACATATTTTCTTTCCATCACGGTCAATAAACGTCAACAAGATGCCTCTGCCTCTCGAATAATTTTTATCAATTTCTAATGTACAATCTTTATAATTAACTTCGTATACGCTTACTTTATTAAATAGATTAGTGATCTCAATCGACATCGGTTTGATAATCAGATGATTATTCTTCAGCCTGCTCCACTCCAAATACAACACAATAGTTGTTATAAACATAATAAGAGAAAACGGCAAAACAGCAAAAAAAACATCAGCAGAGTAAAAAAAGGCTAAAAAAGCACCTGGAATAATGACAATAAATGAAGCATTTACTATCAAAAATATACAACGATACTCTTTGCATCTCGTTTTATAGTGTATTAGGTCTCTCACGGTCCAATCATCGAAAACGACTGTTTCGGAATTTGTTTCCATAACATCACCTCTTATGTTCATAATAACATACTTTTAGTAAAATAGCAAGAAAAATTTGTTTTTGAGAAAAATCTCTTGATTATTTGGCAAAAATGTGTTATCATTAAGCATCATACACGGGCTCGTAATGGTTTCGACGGGGATTTTGAGGTATGATAAGCGTGGCGGGCTGAGTAATCCCGATAACTGCTCAAATTTTAAATTAAACGACAACAATACTGTTGCTATGGCTGCCTAATTGATGCTCCCGCAAGGGAGCTTCAATTGGCAGTGCTGTAGCCTGTGGGCTACCCGTTCCTCCGCAGAGGACCACGACTGCGGACTGAGCGTGATCTTAGTGGTGAACTTGCATCGGCGGTCGCGCCTGAACCGATCAAGCACAAAGGCGCTACGGACTATACGTTGCCTGTCAGTTGGCGGCGCGTAGTGGGAAACAATAAAAACTGACTGCCCACGGAGAAGGTCATATCAAGAGGTTTTCGGACAGGGGTTCAATTCCCCTCGAGTCCACCAAAAATAGCGAGGGAGCGCTCTTTTGAGTGCTCCCTTGTTATTTTTGCGGATAAATAAAATGAGGGGAATTGAACGCAGTGAGAAAACAGCACAGTGCGCTGTTTTTGAACGGTGACCGAAGGATTTTGCGAGGCATACACTTCCCCTTTTTTGCTCCTTGCCCTCGCAAAATCCAAGAGCGAATTCCCCTCGGGGCTGACAATTAATCCTTAAATAAGGCAGAGCTGATTAGCCCTGCCTTTAATTTGTTTAGTTATTCGCCCGTGTAGCCCCAAACGACCGGAATCTCCTCGTTAGTGTAGTCCAATGTATTCCAATTATTAGCCCAGTCTATTTGCTTTGATTCAGTTTCACAATAAATTGTAAGAGATTCGCATTGATAGAATGCGCTTTCGCCAACACTTGTTACAGAATTCGGAATTACAATGCTGCTAAGCGAACTACAACCACTAAATGCATAATTACCGATGCTTGTTATCGAATTGGGTATTTCTATACTTTTAAGTGATCTGCAATAATCAAATGCTCTATTACCGATACTTGTTATCGAATTTGGTAACACAATACTTATAAGGGCACCACATGAAGAGAATACGCTGTCTCCCATACTTGTTACAGAATTTGGAATTACAATACTGATAAGAGAATGACAACCTCTAAATGCAGAATTACCGATACTTGTTACTGAATCGGGTATTACAATGCTTTTAAGGGCACCGCAAACATCAAATACTTGGTTGCCAATACTTGTAATTAAATTAGGTAACACGGCACTTTCAAGTGATGTACACCAAAGGAATGCTCCGTCGCCTATATTGATTACGGAATCCGGTATTTCTATACTTTTAAGAGATCTGCAAAATTCGAATGCATTATTACCAATGTACTTTACAGAATTAGGTATTTCCACACTCGTAAGATAGTAGCAATTAGAAAATGCATAATCACAAATGCTTGTTACAAAATTTGGCATTATTACACTTGTAATGTCATAATCATAGAATGCATATTTCCAAATGCCATACTCTTTTCCGCCATTATATTCAGGAAGAACTAAATCGAGATCCTTTCCCAAATATTTTACAAGATAAACATCAATTCCGTCATCATAAAAAATATATTCCCCTACAATTTTAGTAGCTATTTCAGATTTATCATTAATAACTCGATTTGCATGATATGCAACGTATCCATAATCAGAAGATCCTGCAACTATATTGAGTGACGATTTGTTGATTACTTCAATCATCGACAAACACCCATTAAATGCTCCCTCGCCTATTTCTTTCACTGAATCGGGAATCTCAATATTTAATAACGATGAGCATCCTTGAAACGCATAATCACCAATTTTTTCTAAAGAATTAGGTATCTCTATATTTACAAGTGACGAACAAGCACTAAATGCTGACGCATCTATACTCATTATAGATTCACCTAACACAACATTTTTGAGGGATTTGCAAATAGAGAATGCACTCTCACCAATACTTTCTACAGAATCGCCAATTATTACATTTGTAAGTCCTTGGCAATAAGCGAATACACATTCATCGATAGTTTTTACAGAATCGCCAATCTCTATGCTTTCAAGGTTGGAACAGTTATAAAATGCCATTGATTGAATAGTTATTAGAGAATCGGGAAGTTCTATGTTAGGGAGTGAAGTGCACGATTCAAATGCAGATTGACCAATGAGTTCCAAAGAATTCCCCATTTTGACATTTGTAAGATTTTTGCAGTGCCAAAATGCATACGCACCAATAGTATTTACAGAGTTGCCAATCACTACGCTTTTAAGATTACCACAGTAATAAAATGATTCCATTGGAACGATAGTTACGGAATCACCAATCACCACAGTTTCAAGAGTTCTGCAATTTCGAAACAAACCTTTTCCCATAGTAACTACAGAATCAGGAATATCTATGCTTTTAAGGTATTCGCAATAGCCAAATGCTTCATCGTCAATGTTTATTACGGAATTAGCTATCTCTACACATTCAAGATTTTTGCACTCATAAAACGCTCTAAAACCAATGTTAGTTATAGAATCAGATATTACTACACTTGTAATAGTTTCACATTTATAAAACGCAGCTCTACCAATACTTGTCACAGGCAAACCATTATATTCATTCGGAATAACAATATCAGTATCCGTGCAATCACCAATTCCCTTCACTGAATAACTTAATCCATCATCATTGAGAGTGAACTCAAGCCCCTCGGAGTATTCTTTATCTTCGGGTTGATTTCCAATGTCCACGCACGAAACAAGTACAAGAGATAAAAGCCAAAAAACAACTAAGGTCAATAAAATCTTTTTCATATATCCCCTTTCACGATTAAGCCCATCGGCATTTTCTGCTTTCATTTTAGCACTGTTTTATATTATTGTCAATATATCGATATAAAAATAGCAGGTCTTTTCGCTCTTCAATCTCGATTTCGCGTAGCGAACAACGATGTGACTAAATGTATTATTGATGCCTGTATCATATCCAAATATATCATTTCGAGCGAATGAATGGTTACGCGTCGAGTCCACCAAAATCAATAAGAGGGGTTTAACCCCTCTTTTTGATTTTCTTGATACACTGCGCATTGAACCCTTAGTGTTTGCTTGCAAACACTCTTTTGCGTGCTGTTAACAAAGGAATTATCGCGAACGCTCGCGCAAAAGTGGTTCCTAATTCCCCTCGAGTCCACTAAAAAACAAAATTGAGGGGTCTCCCCCTCAATCTTGCTTTTTTATTTTTTTATACTTTAAACCAATTTAAGCAAAGGTATATACCAAGCAATTAGCACATCCCTATCGTCCCGTTTCAAAACTTGCTTTGCATGTGGTTTCATATAGTTCAAGAGCTTTTCTCAGATCATCTATAGAGGTAGCTGTCTTGGCATCCACACCTAAAGATTTAGCGACATACCACCAATTAGAATATATCTCACCTTGAGGTACACCAAAATTACTTTGGAGCGAGAGAGCTGCAAAAGCTTGATTAGCCTGAAGTGCATCAGAAGCCTGTACGTTAAGATTGGATGGGTTCCATAAAAATTCGTTATATCTTTGAAGCTGACATTCTTCGCCAACAAGATAGTCTGCAAGCTTATGGAGAAATTCTTCTTTAATAGGATTGCTCTGAGGCTTAACACCGATGAGCTTGTTACCCGTGTAAGAACCAAGGTGGTAAGACTTACCGTCAACTGTGAAAGATGGAAGGTCTGTAGCCGCTAAGTTTTCACCGAAGTACTCTTCAGCCGTTGCAGCATTCCAAATACCAGTGATCCAAACTGCGGAATCAGCATAAACATCTGCGTCAGAGTTGTATGCAGAAGATTGAGCAAGCTTCATCATACCTCTCATAGCGATAACACCGTTATCGGAATTAAAGTTGTCATCAAAGGATATGAAGTTGCCGTCTGGATCTGTTATCCAGTTAGAATGGCAAAGTCTGTTGCCGTCTTTGTCCGTTGCAAAGAAGAAGGATGCTGAGTACCATGCATTTTCAAGAGCAAAACGGATCCACTTAGGTGAATCGGGGTTAGCCGCGTTGTAAGCTTCAACGTCAGCGATGATCTGCTCAAGAGAGTCGGGATTTGTGATAATTGACTTATCATAGTACATATAGTAACCGTTGTCATTTGTCATAGGATAAGCATAAAGTGTACCGTCAATGGAGCTTGCATTTACAGCTCCCTTATCGTTGTTAGCCTTAACGCTATCAGCAATCTCTTTTGTGGGAGCAGAGAGAGCAGAAGCTTTAACAAGACGAGCAAGCAGATTTTGCTCGAAACAGTAGATATCAGGAGCAGAATCAAGGTCAGCAGTTACTAAATATCCGGCTTCTTGCGAATGGATTTCCTCTAATTCTATTTGAATATTTACATATTCAGGGTGTTTAGCTAAAAAATTCTCGATTTGATTTTCAAACATATCGTACGAGTCGTACGGAACCCAAATTTCGATTGTTTCATTTAGTAATCTATGTCCTGCAATCTCGGTTTCTCCACAGTCGATACATTCCCTTTTACATTCTCCCAATTCAGAAGCTGTAGGTTCTTTTATTTCTTTCCAAGCTCCAAATGTATGCTGGGCATCGATAGTTAATTGCGGAATTATTATTGTGCCACACACTGAACAATGCTTACCCTCAGTAAGACCTGTCTCCGTACAAGTAGCCTCAACCCCTGCATCGATAACCTCTGTATGGGGCTTTATTGAAATTATAGTCTGTTCAACAACAATCTCTCCACATTGTTTACACTTTTCTTCGTCGGTGTATCCAATCTCAGTACATGTCGCATCCTTACCTTTTATTATTTCTGTATCGGTATGAGCGCACGCCGCATCACGTATATATCCACACTCATTACATGTGTCGTCGTATTTATCATCATATACGTGTGCTTTAATAGGAATTACATATTGCGCCAATAAAACCTCTCCGCAAACAGAGCATTTAATCCCTTCTGTTAATCCGGTATATGTGCAAGTGGACTTTACCTCAGGGATTACTTCCTCAACGTGAGTCGCAAGAGGCGTAACCTCCTGCGCAATCAAAACCTCGCCACACTCAGAGCAATGCTTGCCCTCGGTTAAGCCTGTGTTTGAGCATGTGGCTTCAATTGCCTCATCAATCACAATCGTATGCTTATGTTGATTATTGTCGTCGCACGAAGCAAGTATGAAAGTGCAGACTAAAACAATTACAATAAATAATAAAAATACTTTTTTCATAATGCTTTTTCCTTACGTGTAAGCCCGTCGGCATTTGTAACCATATTATACCATACTTTAAATATTATGTCAACGACTTCGCAAAAATAGCAGGGCTAAAAGCCCTGCTATTTTGATTGGCTCCTTTAGGGAGGAATAAACCCCCAGTTTTACTGGGGGAGGGAAAAGGCTTCAGCAAAGCCAAGAGGGGCGAGTTCGAAGCAAGCCCAAAGATGAAGTTGAAAAAGTAAAAACCTTCCGATATAATGTAAGAAGCATAGCAACTGCATTACAAAAGAAAGGAAGGTTTTTAATGAAGATAGAACGGAATGAAATAAAAAGTTCAGCACACAGCAAATACAGGTGTCAATATCATATAGTGTTTGCTCCAAAATATCGTAGGAAAGAGGTATATGGAACAATCAAAAAGGATATAGGGGAGATATTGAGAAAACTGTGCGAGCAAAAAGGAGTGGAAATAAT
>CALGCW010000172.1 GCA_937884385.1 uncultured Clostridia bacterium
AGGCGACTGAGGGAGAGCGCGTTACAATAAAGCTTATCAAAACTCCAAAGTCACGCAGGCTCCTTCCACCGCTATCGCGGTCCCCCTCCCTCTCGGAGAGAGGCTTGAGAAAGCTACCGTCAGTAGAAAAACACCGCCAAGGATTTCCTTGGCGGTGTTTGTGGTTTCTCTGCTAAGAATACAGAGGTGAAATTCTGCTTCTTTTTTGCTTCAGTAAAAGTAAAACGGGCTCTGTTTTTCAAGCCCGCCGACAAAACGACCGTTGGAAGAGTGATAAGAATCACTGCTGATCGCTTTTGTCTATCCTTTCTAAAAATTCTCCAAAATATACTTCTTCAGCCTTCTTTCGCGCCTCAATAGCATCCTCAAGCTTGAAGTAAGAGCCAAAATCCATAAGCTTTCCGCGAAATCTCAGCCTCGCGCGCCATTTTCCCGTAGCTCTGTCGAAATATACACCGCGCCTTCCGCTGCCGGAGCTTGACTCTGTCTTTATATTGCTTATTCGGGTGATCTGCGTTCCGTCAATAAAGCCAGCACCCTCCCTCATCTTCTCTGCGGCGTATTTTTTCGCGCACGCATTGCACATATTTTTTCCCTTTCCCGTCAAGGTATCCGTCGCCTTATACGTTGTCTCGCCGCAATCGCACAGGCACTCCCAAAGAGGCACGCTTCTTTGACCCCTCTTCCCTCTTTTATCGGATCTTTTTATAACGGTAAGGTTTCCAAACCTTCTTCCCGACAGATCTTCTTTAGTAGGCAATGCTCTTTTCATTTTCCCTCCGTATGCAACATAATGTATATTATGTTGCTTGCCTGTCGGAGATCTCGGAATAATACCGTTGCTTTACGAAAAATAAGTGCAACAAAAAGAGCCTTTTTAGAAATTCAAAAAATCGAATTGCAAAAAGGCTTTGTTGCTACGCAATATTTAGTTTTTTTATTCTTTTTTTCTGTAAAAATATTGAAAAGCGGTAGAAACTGTGATAAAATGAGTTTAGAAATATGGTTAAATATTGATTTTTATTACAACATAATATACATTTTGTTATTTAACACCGTTAGGTGTTTTTTTATTCTAAACTATCAAGTGCATATGCTCCATACGCTTTTTGTGCTCTTCGGAAGTCGTGATTATATATATTCGAGTGGTATTTATACTGCTGTGTCCCAAAATATCCGCAAGCTTTGCTATATCCTTGTCGATACCGTAAAAGGTCCGCGCAAACAAATGTCTGAGATTGTGTGGGAACACCTTCCTATCACTGACTCCCGCATCTCGACATAGCTTCTTCATCTCTCTCCAGACGTTGCTCCTGTTCATCGGGATACCGCCCTTGGTTATAAAAATAGCTCCGCTTTTAATATTGTTTTCCTTTGCATATCGCAAAAGCTTTTTTCTCAGCGCACTGACGATAAAAATATTTCTTGTTTTCGCCTTGCACGAAACCACCGCTTCTCCGCTTTTCGCCGCTTCAACGGTTATATAGCTAAGCTCACTTACCCTTATCCCCGTAGAACATATAGTTTGAATAACGAGTGCTATTCGCTCGTTATTCTTTCTTTCAGCCGTGCAAACAAGCCGATTATACTCTTCTCTGGTAAGCTCCTGATCCGCAGAAACAAACGCCTTCTTTTGTATCTTGAACTGTTTGACGCAAAGCTCGGCAAGACCGCAAAATTTCAAAAACTTGTTGATCGCCGCAAGCATCGAGTTGGCACTTGATACACTGTATTCATTTATAAGCCTTTCCTTATATTCAAGCACGGCACCTCTGCTGATCTGCGCATTGCTATATAAAAGAAACGCTTTGATATCCCTGATATACTTATCAACTGTCAATTTGCTCTTTTCCTCTGCATAAAGTGACTCTTTGAATTCTTTGATCCTTTGTTCGGTAATAATAGTTGTCATTTTTATCTCCTTTGCTGTTGTTGATCATATTATACCATAAAAATCATCTTGTCGCTTTTATACCGCTATCAAAAAAGGGACGGAGAACGCAAAACGTTCTCCGTCCTTTATTATCTGCTTTTATAATCCGATAAATACCGCAAGCATCAAAAATCCGAGTGACAAAACGAAAAGTAAAAGCTGAAAAACGATCGTCTTTTTAAACCACTGTGCAAAGCTCACGTCCGCAAGACCCAAGCCTACGAGCAAGGTACCGCAGGTTGGATACAAAACGTTAGTATAACCGTCAGCAAACAAATAAGTCAATATGATTACTGTCTTGCTGATGCCCTCAATGGGCGCAAGAGTGAGCATAGGAATAATAAGCACCGCTTTTGCGGATGCGCTTGGAATGAAGAATTCGATGATAAGTACGAATACGTACAAAATAAGCACCGCAAGATAGGGCGAGATATTCGTAACGGAATTGTAGAAATAATGGAAGATCGTATGAAGGATATTGCCCTGTTCAGCAATGTATGTAATACCGAATGCGATCATAATGATAACGATCGAGGGAAGAACGTCCTTAACACCCTTTATAAAGCACTTGCCAAGGCGCTTATACGTGCCAAGCAAAAGCTTTCCTATAATAACAGTACCGACGATGAATGCCACCGCCATAAATACCATTGCAAGTGAGCGAAGGGATGCAATGGATGTAGTGATGATTACGGAAAGGAGCGCGATCGAGAAAAGAATGACGATCATCTTCGCCTTGCGAAGGTCCTCTTTGTGCTCTTCTTCGGTTGCCGTCACGAAGCCTTGAACGTCGAATTTTTCGGTCGCAAGCTTCTCGTCACGCTTTGCAAGATGCGTAAGGAAGAGCGAAGTGACGACGTACATTACGCAGAAGATAATGCATCTGTACCACATACCGTCCGTGACGCTTACACCTGCGGCGATGGATGCAGTACCTATCGTCAAGGGGTTGGTGATAGCGGTAGTAAAACCTACGCCCGATGCGATAAGCACGAATGAGATCGCAGTAAAGCGCGACCAGTTAAGCGCCGTGCACAGCATCGCAAATACGGGGTAAAGAATAAGAAGCTGCTCCTGTAGACCGAATACAGCGGAGAGTATCATAATTACCGCCGTGATTACCCAAATAGCAATAAATCTTTTTGATTGAAGCCTTGTCATTATGACCTTAACGAGAGAAACGAGTCCGCCACTCTCCTCAAGGACCTTGAAAGTACCTCCAAGCACAAGCAAAAGTGCAATTATCATAAGCATATTTGCGCTGCTGCTGCCAAAAAGCAGAGCTTCAAATGGAGAAATGATCCAACGGTATATCGGCAAACGGGACGAGTTCTCCTCCTCTGTCAGCTCTCGGTATGAATCGATAACTATCTGCTTATTTAAGGACTCGTCGGTCGTATATTCATAAAAAGGCAACTCAGCCTTTTCGGGGTCAGTGGTATATATTGTATATCTGCCCGCAGGTATTGCGTAGGTAAGAACTCCCACCGCTACAAGCACAGCTACAAGTATTGCAACGACGGTAATAAAGCTCTTTAGCCCGAATTTGACCTTTACGTCCATTTCATTTGATTTACCCATAATTTTCTCCTTTGTAATAATCGTAGACGTCTGCGCAAGCAGATCTCCACTTTTCATCATAAAGATTGTGTATCTCCTCCGAGGCAAGAGTCCATTTAATAAGCTTTTGACCCTCCCTCTCGGGGACTAACATGTAGTAATCGTTGTTGTGATAGAACTCCAAAAAGCCCTTCGTTGAAAATGTCATAGAGTAGATAGATTTTGCATTGAAATCAAAATCCACACTCTTGCCTTCAAGCTCTCCCTTGAAAGTAAGCCCCCTGTTGGTAAGAGTTGCCTCTCCAACAGACAAGACACGTCTATCATTGGGAGATTTTCTTAATTTATCGGTCTTAAGCGTACAGATGCTTCCTTTTAAAGAAAGCTCAAAGCCGTCGTCCGTGATCTCCTTTGCAACACATCTGCGTTGCCACTTAAACCATTCGTCGATATCGGCAGGGCAGCTCCTTCCTCTAAGCTCTACGAGATCGTAATACTCGTCAACTTTTACGCTAAAGCCACACTTCTCACACACAATAGCATCGTTTTCAACGTGCAGTACGTGCTCAGACTTGCAGTCGGGGCATTTGTAGAGAATACTGTCAATGCCGTATGCATTCGGTTTTTTGCCGATATACTTGTTGCGTGCAGCCTTGTTGTAAGCAAAATCGTTATATCGGATCTTTTCTAAAAGCTTCTCATAGATCTGCTTCTCCGTCAACTCCTCAAGCATTTCCGGAGTAAAGAGCAAGCTGTAGCTAACTCCGATATATCCTTTTTTTCGATCGGATGAATACCTGTTGGTCGCAAGATAAGCGCCGTTTGTCGTGCATACTACGATATTTGCTCTGCTCGCCTTGATAAACTGCGCAGTCGCGGGATTTATCGGATGAGTGCTTCCGCTGCTTGACTGAATACCCTCGGGAAACAGACCGATAGTGCCACCCCTCTTTAGTACGCGAAGCATATTTTTAACACATAAAAAGTCGGGCTGATAGAGATATTTCGAGATGACCCCAAATTTAAGGAACAGAGGGTACAGTCCCTTTTTCATAATGTTCTGATATCCGCAGACAACGTTTATATCCTTGCTTCCGAATCCATAGACCGTGTATATAAATTCAAGTCTTGAAGAATGTGAGGACAGAAGCACCGTCGGTTTCCCCTTGATGGAATCACGGTCATAATCATAGCTGAACTCAACTCCGTATAGCTTGTTCATTATGCCAAGCACCGGCATACCCACCGACATCAGAAATTGATTTGGCTTATTAATTTTTCTGTTAACCAATCTTTCCTTTAAATCTTTTTTCATTCCTAAAAAATCCTTTTGAACCAGATATTTTTCAAAAATATATTGACTTATTGTTTCAATTATACTACAAAATTGTGAACAAATCAATCTTTTTATTGTTTATTAATTTCAATTATGCCTAGTTTTTCATAATATTTGCTTGATTTACATATATTTTACCAAAAAACAAAGGAGAAATATATGGAATCATCACACACCAGCCTGGGCTATTTCCCTCAAATGCCCGTATGTAATAAACATCTTTCGACCGAGCTAAACTCGGATTTCACCCTGCCGGATTATCAATCCGAAATAAAAAGACTTCTCTGCACAAAGGCTTTTCTCTCCTGCCCAAATGAATATATCGGCAACTCTTCGGCAGAGCTTGACGGTACTGTAAGCTACCGTATCATTTATCTTGGCGCGGACGGAAAGCTTTACTGTGCAACCTTGGAGGATAAGTTTTCATTCTCCGTTCCTCTTGAATTCACTTCCGCACACGTGAATACCGATGACGTCACTCTCGTTCCTTATTGCGCTGTGGAGCACGCCAGTACCAAGGTGCTGGGACCGCGCAAGCTAAACGTCCGAGCAAGGCTGACCTGCAAGGCGCTTGGGCTATCTCCTGCGCTTCATTCCACCTCAATAACAGGCGCTCCCGCGACAGTCAGCATTGAAAAAATGACTTCTTCAGTTCCCTGCGCCATTATCAAAAGAGCAAAAAGCGAGCCTCTTCCCCTTTCGGATTTCATTCCTCTTGACCCTCAGATAGACAACGTAAGGATAATTGATGCGCACTGCAATGTTCAATTCAGTGAATCCGTTCATTCTGCAGATGCTTTAGAAACACACGGCGAGGTGCTTTTGAAGCTTCTTTACTGCAATGATGCTCAAAGTGACCTGCCTGTATCCACCGTTCGTAAGCTACCCTTTTCTGTCAACATCCCCACCGATAGCTTTAACTCCGCCTCGGATTGCACTCTCAACGGGTACGTCGAAGACCTGCACTTGGATGTTGCCGACAACGGCATCACTATTGAAATGCTTCTGATCGCTTGCGCAGAGCTGCAAGGCTTTGAAGACATTACCTATGCTGTCGATGCATATTCTACCGAATATGACTGTGAGGGAAAAAGCGAGAACATATGCATTTTAGAGCCCCTCGCATGCAAAAATGCTAGTTTGACTCAAAACGAAGCATTCAAGCTTGAAGAAATCCGCCTTTCAAAGGATGCTAAAATCGTCGATGTGTTCGCAAAGGTAACATTAAACGAGCGAACTGTTGACAACGGCAGAATATTACTTTCCGGTAAGACTGATTATCAGCTCATCTACCACCTTGACGGTGAATATTCCGCCATAAGCTTAAGCGCACCCCTTCGTTATGCTTTGAAGATCGATGAAAACACACTTGATGACGATATAATTAATTGGTATGTAAATGCTGAAACGGTCTCTCTTAGAACGAGATGTGATAGCGAAAAGCTATATATTGATTCCGAACTCAAATTCAGCTATATACTTCAACGCGAAAAGACAGTAGAGCTTTTAAGTGAGCTTAAGCTTTTTGAAATGGCAAAGCCCGTTGACGGAGATATCGTTCTCTGCTATCCACAAAACAACACCCCCATCTGGGAAGTAGCTAAAAAATATAAAAAGAGGGTAAGTGACCTGCGCTCAACCAACTCCCTGTCAGAAACTGACACACATGTAAAAAATAAATTCCTTGTAATATAGTAAAAAGCCGCCCGTATTCAGCGGGCGGCTTATTTGTTTATTTTTTTCTTAATCTTTGGCAATACTGTGTGCAGAGCTTATCAGTACACTCCGAACATTTCAGCGCCATATTCGAGTTTTCCCAAAATCTTTCGGGATGAAGATCGAAAACTATCTCCCAAATAAGTATATCGATTATTGAAAATATCAAAAGCGAAGTCGAGAAGAAGCTTCCTACAAAAAGCATGGGAGTAAACATCATAAGATGATCCCAGTTAAATATTCTGCATGTCGTACAGCACTTATTTCCGAGCATAAGCCTGAAGGGGCACCAAATAAGCACGCAGATCAAATCACAAACGTAAAATGCAACGCTTATAAGGAAAAGATGCTTGTTTTCAAGCACCTTGAAATGCTTGAGTGCTCCTATTGCGGCAATAAAGGTCGCCCAAAGAGCCATTACCTTGCCGGCGGCTTTATTTGTATCCGATATAAACTTCTTAAGCTTTTCCTTATCAAAGATCTTATCCAAAACCGGGCGGAAACGCTCCTTGAAGTATTTCTGTGAGCCAAGTGCGATGTTATTCTTAACGGGAATAAGCTGGACTATCATATCTATTACCCAAGCCAACCACAACAGATGGAAAACAGAAAAGCCTTTAAAGAAATTCCATCCTTCTATCACTCCGAATTGATCGGGAGCCACGAAATATAGGACTACGGTTGCAATAAGAACCATAATTCTCAAAATCAATTTTATAACATAAGCTCTTCTGATCTTTGACATCAATGCTTCCTTTCTTTTCGACAAATTACATACATTATTTAAATTATACACTATCTTTATGAACAAAGCAAGAACAATTCATAAAAAAACATCCGCCTCAGAGCTTTTCTGTGGCGGATATATTTGGTTTTAAAAAAAGATCAGCGATTATTGTTATAAATGATGTAGAGCCCTTCAAGCACCATATTTTCGTCAAGCGTTATTTTCCTCTTGCAATAAGGAACGATAGAAGGAGAAAAACCGCCCGTCGCATACACGGGAACGTCATAACCGTATTCCTCGCAAAACCGCTCTATCATACCGTCGATCATTGCAGCATTTCCAAAGACTATGCCGCTTTTCATACAGTCAACGGTATTTCTGCCTATCGCGCAAGGCGGCGCATCAAGGCTGATCTGCGGGAGCTGTGCAGTTCCCGAGGAAAGCGAGCGCATACCCATCATAACTCCGGGCATTATGGAAACTCCTATAAACGCTCCGTCATCGCTGACGGCAATAAGCTTCGTTGCAGTACCCATATCAACTACGAGTGACGGAGTCATATGTTTATAGCGAGCCGCCACGCAAGCGCAAATAAGGTCGGCGCCAACGCTTGATGGGTCATCGCAACGAATGTCGATGCCCGTTTCTATCTTATTTGACACGTGGAGTGCAGAAACCGAATACAGATTACTCATTACCTCACTCAAAACCGAGGATAGAGACGGAACGACGGAGGAGACTATTGCCCCCTCCACCGTATCTTTATCTACACCCTTTTGAGTGAGCATCTGATGAATGATACTTTCATATTCCTGCACTGTTTTCGTCGTATCAGTCGAAATACGAACTACAAAGCGCAAAGCGTCGTTTTCAAATCCGCCTATAGCTATATCCGTATTTCCAATGTCAACAGCAAGTACCATAATATTTATTTTGTAAAGAAATCTACAACGTCTCCTGCAAGCTTATCGGGGCAATCCACCATTGGAGAGTGTCCGCAATCGGGATAAGGAAGAAGTGTTGCAAGCTCTCCAAGTGCATTATAGTTATCCATTACCATATAGGTGGGAACAATGACGTCCTTTTCCCCCATCGTTAGAGCTACGGGGCATTTGATGTCGTGAATGGTTCCGTCACCCTTACCGTAGGGGGTGAATTCATCACTCATATTGAGATTAGCAAGTGCCCAGTCAAGGTCAACGAGATTTCTCTGCTTAAGAGTTTCTGCCATCCAGATATCGTTCTGCTCTCTTGTGGGCTTGTTTACCGTATAAATGGTTGCATCCCAGATAGCAGTCATAGTTGCCGCATCGCCCTTTTCAAAGCAAGCAAGTGCAGGAGCTACCTGAATGGGATCTGCGCCCATTTCTTCCTTTGATGCATAGGGCTCGCCTGTTGATTTAAAGTTTTCCTTTTTGAAAACGGGATAGCCCTTAAGTCCTGCTCCCTCAATATCAAAGAACTTCTTGATCTTTTCGGGATATTTAGCACATAGCTTGAGTGAAACGCCTCCGCCGTTTGACCAGCCTACAAGGTAGACCTGACCAAGTCCAAGCGCATCGATAAAGAGAGCAACGTCATCTGCAAGCTCCTCGAGTGTGTCAAAGCGGTTATTATAGCTGGAG
This sequence comes from uncultured Clostridia bacterium, assembly GCA_937884385.1. Lineage (GTDB taxonomy): Bacteria > Bacillota > Clostridia > Oscillospirales > CAG-272 > RGIG4608. The sequence continues at coordinate 8,898 of CALGCW010000172.1, forward strand.
TCTCCAAAGCCGCGAAGATCGATAGCCACGCATCTGAATTTGTCTTTGATACGATCGATCAGCGGACCAAAGTGGACGGAAGAGGACATATTGCCGTGTACCATAAGAACAACGTCGCCCTTGCCTTCGTCAAGATAAGCGATCTCTTCTCTTCCAATGGATATAAACTTCTTTTCCATATAGTATCTCCTTATGTTAAATTTGTACGGGCTCATCATCAAGGTTAACGAAACCGAGTGTAAGCGCAAGGTAGGACGCGGGATCCTCGTACATGCTTGCATGACCGGAACCGTTTATGGTCACGTAATTACTACCCGCTATCCTCTCGTGAAGCAATATCTGCTCCGTTGGGGGAACGAGTCCGTCCTCCGAGCCCGAAATAATAAGTGTGGGACATTTGATCTCACAAAGCCTGTCCGTATAGTCGTAATCTCTTGAGCTGTCGGTAAGGCGGATAAGAGCCTCAAGAACAGCAGGGTTAGAAAAGTAAGGAATGAGTGTTCCCTCGCGTCTGTCCATCCACTCCGCCTGATTCTCATAAAAGCCCGTGGAGTAAATTACGGGGATGGTAGTCAGGTAATATGCAAGTCCGTCACCGGTGCGTGCAACTGCATTCCAGCCGTCACCGATCTTGCGAAGCCAGTCGCTCGTTCTTCCGCAGGTGTTTGCAAGCACGAGTCTGCGAACGTATTCGGGATGCTCGACCGCATATTGAATTGCTATCTCACCGCCGTAGGAAATGCCCATTATGTTGTATTTCTCATAGGGCAAAAGCTCAAAAAGCGCGTGGAGCAATCTCACCTGTATCGCGTGTGTATAGCTCTCCGTCATTCTCGTGGACTGACCCTGATCGAGAAAGTCGACTAAGATAACGATATTATTTTTTGTAAGATTCTTCATATGGGGCTTCCAGCTATTGGTGGACATCATAATGCCGTTGAGGACCACAAGGGGCTCTCCTGCTTCGCCGTGCACCTCATAATAGACCTTTTTGCCTTCAAAATCAAAGAATGCCATAGTATTCTCCAATTACTCTGCGATTATGCCAAGAGCGATGGCGTCCTTCGTAAGCTGCTCTCTGAAGTCGGGGTGAGCAACGGAGATGATGAGTCTTGCTCTATCTGCCATTGACGTTCCGCGAAGACAAACTGCGCCGTATTCGGTAACGAGCCAGTCAATATCGTTTCTGGAGAGAGAAACAGCAGCGCCTGCCTTAAGCGTGGGCACAATCTTTGAGGTTTCAACTCTTTCGCCCGTTGCCTTGTTCTTAACCATAGCTGTTGAATAAAGCGCGATCACGCTTCTGCCGTTCTTGGATTTCTGTGCGCCGATAGCCGTATCAGCCTGACCGCCCGTGCCGGAGAACTGAACGTGACCTATGGACTCAGAGCAGCACTGACCGAAGAGGTCGATCTCAATAGTAGAATTGATGGATATCTGGTTATCATTCTGGGAGATCGTGTGAGGATCGTTGACATATGCTCCGTCCATAATACATACAGAAGGGTTATCGTCGATGAAATCGTAAAGCTCCTTAGTACCCATTGCGAATGCCGCAACCATCTTTCCCTGATGTGTCTGCTTGCACTTACCCGTAATAACGCCTGCCTTTGCAAGCTTTACCATACCTGTAGTGAGCATCTCTGTGTGAACGCCAAGATCCTTCTTATCCATAAGAGAAGCCGCTACTGCGTTGGGGATACCGCCTATACCGAGCTGGATGCAGTCTCCGTCATGGATCATATCGGCAATGTATCTGCCGATAGTCATATCCTTTTCATTGGGCTCTGCGTCTGCGATCTCAGGCATAGGATAGTCACACTCAACAACGTAGTCAACATCGTTAAGATGGAGCTGAACGTCACCGAAGGTTCTGGGAGCATTGGGGTTGATCTCAAGAATAACCGTCTTTGCTTCTTTAATCATTGCCATTTCATAGGTATTGGACAAGGAAAGTGAAACAAAGCCGTGCTTATCGGGCATTGATGCAATACCAACGTAGATGTCGGGCTTGCGGTAGCAAAGTCTCTTGAAGGAAGCAAGATGAAGATGATTGAAAATAAAGCTTACGTTTCCGTTAGGTTGTGCCTTTCTGAGCGCGGGTGTATAGAACCAGCTGTCTATTCTGAAGGAGTCCTTGTAGGCAGGATTCGTCATAAACTCATAAGCGCCCATAGGAAGGCAGTTGCTTACGAGCACGCCCTTTACTCTGTCTGCAATCGTGTGAAGATTTGTCATAAATTCTCTGCCCTCTGCAGAACCAAGTCCCGTAACGATGTAATCATTGTCCTTTACGAGAGCAAGAGCTTCATTGATAGATACGTATTTTGCCATGATTTTTTCTCCTTTTCAGGTCAATTTAAATTTTATATGTTAATCGCCTATGCGAATTACTTTCAACGTTAAATAATACTGTTTTATTCTTTTACTTTTTGGGGATATTCCCCGCCCTTTGCGGGCGGGGATCTCTATTAGATTTATTCAGAAATATACTGCCAAAGCTGGTCTATAGTCTGAAGACCCGTGAAGGGTGCGCTTGCCGCTACGTGATCTGCAGTAGCGTTTTCGCCAAAGATTTCATCAGCCGTATCAACGAATACTGCCGCTGAGAACATTTCAACGCCTGTTCTGGCGCCGTTAGCATAAGAGATAGTGCCTGCCATAGCAACGGGAAGCTCGGTTGTTTCCATAATTTCAACAAGATTTGCTCTTGTAAGAGGCTTGCCGCTCTTTTCAAGTGCTTCAAGTGCTTCGCAGAAAAGATTACCTGCGATATAGCCAGCAAGTGCGTAAGAGTTATAGCTCATACCCCAAGCAGTGCCCTTATCAACTGTGTAGCCATAGTTGAAGATAGCCTCCGCTACCTTCCAGTAAGACTCTGTAAAGCCTACAACACCGTTACCGTACTGAGCCTGGCTCTGCATCTTGTAGGTTTTGAAAAGAGGTGTATCTTCTTTGTAAACGTAAGTTGTGGATGTTACATCAAGCCAGCCCTGAGCATAGATAGTCATCTTGGACATGATTTCCTGACCTGCCTGAGTAAGCTTACCGCCGCTGTTAAGAACATCAGCAGAAGCATTATTATAGGAAGTGAGAACGTTTCCTTCGAAGTTTGCCTGTGCCAAGGCATTAAGTGCAGAAACGAAGTAGTCACCGGTCACGGTCAAAATTACTGTATCGCATCCCGAGGAAACGATAGCCGTTGCCGCTGCACCGAAGTCCGTGCCTGCAACATCCTGGTATACGATATTGCCCTTCTTAGAAGCAGGAAGTTTTTCAGCCTCAAACTTAATGCCGTTGACTGTACTCTGAGAAGCTTCATCTTGGTTGGAGATTACACCAACCTTCTTTGCTCCAAGACCACCCGTAAGAGTCTTGCCGTCAGCAGCAAGTGCATCTGCAAATGCACGAACGATAAGTGAACGGCCCTCTGTCTTGTTAAGGGGCTGTACGGGGAAGATAGCTCTGTCACCGTCGCTTGTTGCGTTGTCATTGTAAAGAGCATCGATACCTGCCGCAGCATAGATCATAGGAACACAGTTATCCTTGAGAAGACCAAGGTTTACGTTAACTGCATAGCCGCCGTAGTTACCAACGATTGCAAATACCTCATGTTCAAAAATGAGCTTTTCCATCATTGAAACAGAGTTGGTGGAATTACCCTTGTCGTCGTAATGTACAAGCTCTACAGTCTTGCCGTTAAAGCCGCCGTTTTCATTGTATTCTGCAAATGCTGCCTGAATACCAAGATTAAAAGGTACACCGATGGAAGCAAGAGCACCCGTAGTACCTGCAGTATTACCTACGTAGATAACGTCGCCCTCGTACTCTTCCGTACTGAGCTTAGCATCGTTGCCTCCGCAGGCTGTAAGAACCATAAGAGCCATAATAACTGCCAATGTCAAAGAAAGAAGTCTTGTGATTTTGTTTTTCATAGTTTTTCTCCTTTTTTATATCTAACACTAACCGATAGGTTAAAATGTTTTCCGATTTGTGACGGATCAACCGCCAAGATAAGCGGCAATAAGTCGCTCATCCTTGATAAGGTCCTCTGCCTTACCGTGCATACTTATCTTTCCAAGCTCAAGAACGTACGCGTAATCCGCGATCTTCAAGGTTGAAAGAGCGTTCTGCTCAACGATGAGTATGGTCGTTCCCTCCTCCTTGATCTTAAGAAGGGTATTGAAAATATCCTTGATAAGCAAGGGAGCAAGTCCGAGAGAGGGCTCGTCGAGAACGAGGATTTTGGGAGAGCCCATAAGCGCGCGTCCTATCGCAAGCATCTGCTGCTCACCGCCCGAAAGCGTTGAGGACTGCTGCTTTGCGCGTTCTTTAAGCCTTGGAAAAAGGGTGTAAACACGCTCGAAGTTTCTTGCGAGCTCTTCCTTACTTTTAATATTATATCCACCTACGCGAAGATTCTCTTCAACGGTAAGACCGATAAGGACGTGACGTCCCTCCGGTGACTGCATAATTCCCTGCTGCGCGATCTTGTGAGCGGGCTTGCCTGCAATATTCTTACCTTCGAATATTATCTCTCCGTCCGAGGGCTTAAGGAGTCCGGAAATAACCTTCAAGGTAGAGGTCTTGCCGGCGCCGTTTGCACCGAGGATAGCAACTATCTGACCCTCGCCAACGCTGAGGTCAATACCCTTTATAGCCGCGATGGGACCGTAATTAAGCTTCAAATTTTTAATACTTAAAATTTCACTCATATTAGTCCTCCTCCGCAACGCCAAGATAAGCCTCTTGAACCGCCTTATTATTCTGGATCTCTTCAGTCGTACCAATACCGAGCATCTGACCGAAGCTGATAGCGCATACCGTATCGCAGACGTTCATTACAAGGCTCATATCGTGCTCAACGAGCAAAATAGTCACGCCAAACTCGTCTCTGATCTTGCGGATCGTCTCTGTAAGTTCTGCGGTCTCGCTATCGTTAAGGCCTGCCGCAGGCTCATCCATAATGATGAGTCTTGCATCCGCCATAAGCGCACGCGCGATCTCAACCTTTTTAAGAATACCGTAAGGAAGTCCCATTGCGTACCACTGTGCATAGCTTTCAAGTCCCATAAATCCAAGGATCTTCATTGCCTTCGCACGAAGCATTTTCTCCTCTTTTTTGAGTGACGGAGCCGCAAAAAGATGTCCTACGAAGCCCGTTTTATAGCTTCTTGTGCTTGCGACGAGAAGATTCTCAATTACAGATATCTCTTTTACAAGCTCGATGTTCTGGAAGGTTCTGCCGATACCCTGAAGGATAATATCGTGTACCTTGAAATTTCGCAGGTCGACTACCTCGCCGTACTTGTTCTCAAAGTACATATCACCGCCAGTTGCATCGTAGAATCGTGTGATACAGTTAAACACCGTTGTCTTACCTGCACCGTTAGGGCCGATAAGACCGAAGATCTCGCCCTTCTTTACGTCAAAATCAAGATCGTCGACAGCTTTAAGACCGCCAAAATACATTTTGAGACCTCTTACGCGAAGAAGAACGTCATCGGGAAGAGTGATACTGCTTGCATTTTTCGACTTAAGTATCGCGATACTTTCCTCAAGCTTCGCTATTTTTGCTTCAAGCTTAATTCTTTCGGCATCACACTTTTGTGAAAAGTCATCTTTGAGAGACTTTTCTTTTTCAAGGTATTCAGCTTCAAGAGCTTTTCTGAGCTTGTCATATTCAGTGCCGTTTGTCTCTCCATGCTTTTGAATAAATGCGGATTTTTTCTCTTCAAGAGAAGCGACAAAACGTTCTCTTTTCGCATTCAGCTCTGCCATTTGTTTTTGTCTATGATCGAGAATGGAAGAGATATTCTCACCCTTTCTCATAGCTGCAAAAATCTTTTTTGATGCTCCGTGATTAATTCTTCTCTGCTGCATATATGCCTTAACATCATACTTTTGCAACTTTTCAAGAATAACTGCATTTGCATATTCTTCCTTATCACACGCATCAAATGCTGATTTTTTAAGCTTTTTATTAGCCTTTATAAGAAAGGCATCAAGCTTTTTTTCAAGCCTTAAATTATATTTTTCTTCAAGAGAATCAAGGTCGCCCCTGTAAAAATCAAGCGCTTGACGAAGCTTGACGAGCCTCACCTGATTGGAGGAATTGGTTTTAGCCAAGATCTTTGCCATATTTATCCTCCTTAATTCTCTTTGCGAGAGCTTTTATTTTTCCCTTTACCTCAACAAGAAGCTGTGCAAGACCGCCGGGATAGAACATTACGATAACGATTACCAAAATACCCGAAAGTAGCGTAATAATGGTATTCGAGTCGATACCGGGAATGATCATCTGCAAGAAATCTTTAACGGATTGGTTCTGCAACACCACAAGCTCAAAGCCACCGCACATTATAAACGTTCCGACAACTGCTCCCCAAACGGATTTGAAGCCTCCGACAATTACTGCCGCCAAAATATTGAGCGACGTAATAAGCGCATAAAAACTGATCGCATCAATTGCGTTTGCAGAAGTGTTCACGACGAGCAAAAGAGTTCCTGCCAATGCCGCATAAACGGTACATATAACAAATGCCATAAGTCTATACTTAATAAGGCTGATTCCCATTGCTTGAGCAGCAGCGGTACTGTTCTTCATAGCAAGCATCGCTCTTCCCGTGGGACTGTTGATAAGGTTTGTGGTGATCGTCATTATAATGAACAAGAAGATCGTCACAAGCATTATCGAAGAAGTTCTCGGAAATCTAATTCCAAAGAGCTCAACACCCTTTGTAGATACGGAGATAAGAGGTTCTACCGCCGCGTAAAGCGTTCTGAGTATTTCAGAAAGAGCAAGTGTAAGGATTACAAGATAGATACCCTCGATTCTGAGAGAAATAAATCCTACTATAAGTCCTATTATTACTGCTACGAGCATAGCAACGAGTATTGCAACGAAGAAGGGCAAGCCCGCTTCAACCATTACGTAGTGAACAGCGTAAGTACCGATACCGATAAATCCGCCCGTACCGAGTGACGCGAGGCCCGAATAGCCCATAAGCAAGCAAAAGCCAATAGCTGCTATACCGTATGCAAGAGTTGTTGCAATCGCAGACTGCCAAGAGTACGGCAGAATTCTTTCAGCCGCGAGAAAACCTACAAGAACCATTATCAGAGAAAAGAATAAATACTGCAAAACAGGTCTCTTGATAATGCTTCTCATTACATCCGTAAGTTTATCCTGCTTCTTTACTTCTCTGCCAAACAAGGTGTAATTATTTATTAAATACTTATTCATACCATCACACCTTCTTTGCTATTTTTTTGCCAAAGATTCCCTGTGGCTTTATGAAAATTATAATGAGTGCTACCGCGTAAACGATTACCTTTGACCAACTTGTAAGCTCGTTAAGTCCGGCAAGGTCAAAGATCGCATATACAAGGTGTTCTGCAAGCGGAAGAATGAGCGCACAGATAACGGGTCCGTGGAAGGTTCCAAATCCGCCAAGGATTCCTGCAAGAAATGCCGTGACCTGGTATTCGGTCATAAAATAGCTCGATACGATCTTTATATCCGACGCTTTCATATATGCCGCAAGCGCACCCAGTGCGCCCGCAAGTCCCCAAGAGACCGCTGTCACTATGTGGGTATTGATACCCATCATTCCCGCAACATACTCATTTGATGCGGTAGCGCGCACCGAAAGTCCCCATTTACTGTAGCGAAGCAAAATAAATATCAAAGGAATAACGATGGCAGTAATGGCAACGCATACAAGAGCATTATAGGTGACCGAGATATCAGCACTTGCTCCAACGTCAAAGCTTATATTTCCCGGGACGAAGGAGTTGATCATATATTTCTCAATAGTACCGAAGACAACAGGAATAAGACCGGTAATAATGGAGATAAGTCCCATCGTAATGATCTGCTTACTGAGCGCATTAACGTATCGTCCGCGTCTGAAAAGTCCGACGTCGACAAGCACAGCTATGAGCATAGCGGAAATCATTGACAGCGGAAGCGCAACATATACAGGAAGCTCAAGCTTCATTATTGCCCACGCCGCAACGTATGAGCCAAAAGCAGAAATAACACCTTGCGCGAAGTTTGTAGTAAATGATGTCCGGAAAATAAGAGTAATTGCCATAGTGACTATGGCGGTAACACACATAGGGATTAATGCAATCAAAAATGTGTTAATTATTTGAACCATAAATTATCCCCACTGAATAATATTTGCAGCCCAGGTATAACCGATACCTGCAGCAATCATACAAACTGTGTCGCCGTCCTTGACCTTGCCCTCTTTAAGTGCAAGCTCAAGAGAAAGGATCTGGTCGATCTGACCGATGTGACCGTAGTCCTCAAGATATATCGTCTGATCCTCACGGAGACCGAGATCTGCAAGCATAGCCTTATGACCGCTTCTCTTTATGTGAAGGATGGACAAATAGTCGATGTCCTCGCGAGTCTTACCGCTCTTGCGGAGAGCCTCGTCGATGCAATGATACCAGTTGGGCATTGAAACTGTGTTGAGAAGACCCTTCATCTTGGGAGAATCCATAAGACGAAGCATACCGTATTCCTTATAGTTTTCGGGTGTAACGGGCTCCATAATACCGCCGACCTTTGATCCGCAGGTGTGAACTACGCTACCGTCACTCATAAGGTGCGTGCCAAGGAGAAGGTTCTTTCCGTAATTCTTCTTAAGAAGGATCGCGCCGCCGCCTGCACCGAGGTTGAACATAAAGGAAACTCCGCTGTCTGTGTAGTCGATAAAGTCACAGTTGCGGTAGCCGCCGCAAACGAGAACCGTATTGATCTCATCGTCAGCAATAAGCATATCCTTTGCAAGCTTCATTGCGGAAACTGCCGTGCAGCAACGGTTCTGAACGTCGATACCCCAAGCGTTCTTTGCGCCGATTCTGTCCTGAACGTAGCAAGCACTTGTTGTAAGGGGATATTCCTTCCACTCCTCTGTAATGCAGAGGATCGCGTCGATCTCAAGAGGATCTACGCCGCAGTTCTCAAGGCATTTGAGAGCCGCAAGTGCGCCCATTTCCTGCGTTCCGTCACAAGGATCGTCGGAGGGCATATATTTCTGGTTGATACCGAGCTTTGCTCTAACTGCATCTTCACTCCAGACACCGCCTGTTGCGTCGGAGATCTCTTTAGCAGTCATTATCTTCTTGGGCAGGTATGTACCTACGCCAACTATACCTACGTTTACCATAAAAATACCTCTTTTTCATAGATTTGTTTGAAATTAAAGTCTCATACCGCCGTTTACGGAGAGAACGTGACCTGTTACGTACGATGAGTCATCACTAGCAAGGAAAAGAGCAGCCTTTGCAATCTCCTCGGGCTGACCGAGTCTGCCGAGCATCGTGAGTCCCGCAAATTTCTTAAGAAGATCCTCGGGAACAGTCTTCATCATATCTGTCATTATATAGCCGGGAGCGATAGCATTGCATCTTACGGGAACGCCCTTGCGTGCAAATTCCTTTGCCCAGGTCTTTGTAAGACCTATTACGCCTGCCTTTGAGGCTGCGTAGTTAGCCTGGCCTATATTGCCGTATTCGCCGACAACGGAAGAAATATTGATAATAGATCCGCCACCAATCTCTTCCATAAAGGGACCCACGTATCTCGTAAGATTGAATACACCCTTAAGGTTGATGTCGATGACGAGATCCCACTGATCGTCAGTCATCTTTCTTGTCATAGAGTCGCGAGTAATACCTGCGTTGTTAACAAGGATATCAATTCTGCCGTACTTCTCTTTTGCGTATTCAAAGAGAGCCTTGCAAGCTTCTCCGTCTGTCACGTTGAGCTGATAGTATTCAACGCTCTCGTGCTCGTATGTAAGGGGCATCATATCAACTGCAATGACATTTGCACCCTCTTTTGCGAATGTAAGAGCCATTTCGCCGCCAAGGCCTTTAGCTCCTCCTGTAACGATAGCAACTTTGTTTTCTAGTCTCATATTTTTCTCTTTCCTTTTCCAAATTATTTAAGATTTTTAAGTATTACTGCAGTACCCATACCGCCGCCGATGCAAAGAGATGCAACGCCGTATGTCTTGCCGCTGTGCTTAAGCTCGTGAGCAAGCGTGACGATTATTCTGTTTCCGGAAGCACCTACAGGGTGACCGAGTGCGATAGCACCGCCGTTCACGTTGCAGCGGGAGACGATATACTCGGTATCAACACCGTGACCCTCGGAGAGAAGCTTAACTACACCGAGAGACTGTGCCGCGAATGCCTCGTTAAGCTCAAAGAGCTCGATCTCATCGATCTTCATATCTGCATTCTTAAGCGCATTCGTCACTGCGGGAACGGGACCAAGTCCCATAACGTCGGGCTCTACTCCGCCCTGTCCTACCGCAACGATCTCTGCCATAGGCGTAAGACCGTATTTTTCAACTGCCGCTTCACTCGCGAGAACGCAGAAGGAAGCACCGTCGTTGATACCGGATGCATTACCTGCAGTCACGGTTCCGTCGGGCTTGAATGCGGGGCGAAGTGTGCCGAGCTTTTCAAGAGTTGTTGTGCGATTGATATATTCATCTGCTTCAAAAACGACTTCTTTTCTTCCTACCTTAACTGTAAGAGGAACGATTTCGTCAACGAATTTACCCGCGTCCTGAGCGGCGATAGCCTTCTTCTGGGAATTGATAGCAAACTCATCCTGCATCTCACGTGTAATGCCGTATCTTTCAGCCACGTTCTCTGCGGTAATGCCCATATGCATATTACCGAAAGCATCTGTAAGAGAGTCGATGAGCATATGGTCAACGAGCTTCATTTCACCCATCTTATTGCCGCTTCTGACCTTACCGGGAACAAGATAAGGAGCTCCGCTCATCACCTCTGTACCGCCTGCGGCGATAAGATCTGCCATTCCTGCCTTAATTGCGGTATAAGCATTCATAACGGATTTCATACCGCTTCCGCAGACCATATTAAGAGAGTATGCGGGGATCTCAACGGGCACGCCTGCACCGATAGCGACCTGACGGGCAGGTCCCTGCTTTGCTCCTGCTGGAAGCACGTTGCCTACGATGACTTCATCGAGCCAGGATGGATCAATGTTGCCTGCTGCAAGCGTTGCGCGGAGAACGTCCGCACCAAGCTTTGTTGCGGGGACATCCTTAAGCGTACCGAGCATCGTACCGATAGCACTTCTCTTGGCACTGATCAAATAAACCTTATTCATTGGTGGTTTTCCTTTCCTATTTTATTATACAGTTTTTCTTTTTTCCTATTTTATTTTTTATTTTTGATATTAAAGCATCTTGTTGAGGTTTTTGAATACTGCCTCTGCGTCTGCCACGATACCGAGATTTGCAACCTTAAAGATGGGCGCGTTCTTATCGGTATTAACCGCAACGATGAACTCGGACTCCTCCATACCTGCAAGGTGCTGGATAGCACCGCTGATACCGAATGCAAGATATGCCTCGGGGCGAACCGTCTTACCTGTCTGACCTACCTGACGAGCGTGCTCTACGACGCCTGTGTCAACGAGTGTACGGGATGCGGATACAGTACCCTTGATCTTTGAGGCAAGCTCATACGCGCTGTCGATATTCTTCACACCGCGTCCGCAGGATACGAGGATCTTTGCGTCTTCAATATTTGCCTCTGCCTTTTCAGCCTTAACCTCTTCGATAACCGTGACCGCGAACTTTGAAGTATCCCATTCGATGCTCTCAATAACGATCTCACCCTCTCTTGTTGCGTCTGCCTCAAGCTTTTTCATAACGCCTGGACGAACCGTGCTCATCTGAGGACGGCTGTTGGGACAGATGATAGTAGCGAAAAGGTTGCCGCCAAATGCGGGTCTTGTCATAAAGAGATTTCCCTCTTCATCCATCTCAAGCTTCGTGCAGTCTGCCGTAAGACCTGTTTTAAGTCTTGCGGAAAGACGGGGAGCGAGATCACGTCCGATGCTTGTCGCACCGAAAAGAATTACGTTCGGCTCATATTTTCTTGCAATATGTGTGACAGCCTGTGCATATGGCTCTGTCACGAATTTTTCAAGGTTTGCATCGTCTACTACGTAAACGCCGTCTGCGCCGTGCGCGATAAGTGTCTGTGCCTTGTCGGTCACGTTATGTCCAAGGAGGACCGCATTGACCTTTTCACCTGTTTTCTCTGCAAGCTCACGTGCAACACCGATAAGCTCAAGAGCCACGTTCTGAAGCTCGCCGTCACGCTGTTCGCAGAATACCCAAATGTTCTTTGCCATATTCCTGTACCTCCTTATATAAGATGACGCTCTTTGAGTGCATCCACGATCGCCTTTGCGGCACTTTCGGGATCGAGCTCAAGAGTTTCGATCGTTTTGTTGAACTGCTTTGTTGCAGTGGACTTAACCTTTGTGGGAGAACCGCCGAGACCGATATCCTCTTTGTTAAGATCAAGATCTGCAAAGGTAATAAATCCAATTTCCTTTTCGTCCTGTGCTACGATATCCCAAACGTTCATATATCTGGGCTTATCGAGTGTAGAAAGAATAGTGATAAGGCAGGGACCTGCAACCTTAAGAGTCTGGTATCTGTCCTCGAATTCTCTCTTTACGATGAGTGCGCCGCACTCGTTGCAATAATCGATCGCAGCAGCGTATGTAATCTGGGGAATGCCGAGATGCTCTGCGATCTGAGGACCGACCTGAGCCGTATCACCGTCGATAGCCTGACGCCCGCAGAATACTACGTCTGCGCCGAGCTTTCTGATAGCTGCAGCAATGATTGTGGACGTTGCAAGTGTATCAGAGCCTGCAAATGCGCGGTCTGTAAGAAGGAATGCTTCGTCAGCGCCCATTGCAAGAGCCTCGCGAAGAGCCTTCTCTGCCTGCATCGGACCCATTGTGATAACTGTAACGGTAGCACCGCACTTCTCTTTGAGCTGAAGAGCCGCCTCGATAGCCGTCTTATCGTCGGGATTGATGATGCTGGGAACACCGTCACGCTTAAGTGTATTTGTAACGGGATCTATCTTGATCTCCGTCGTATTGGGTACTTGTTTGATACAAACTATAATTTTCATAATCTATCTACCTCACTTTCTGAGGAGCGCGCCGGAGATGACCATTCTCTGAACCTCGCTCGTTCCTTCGTAGATCTCGGTGATCTTTGCGTCACGCATCATTCTCTCAACGGGATACTCACGCGTATATCCATAACCGCCGTGAAGCTGAACTGCCTTCGTTGCTA
>CALGCW010000173.1 GCA_937884385.1 uncultured Clostridia bacterium
AGACGGAGCAAATTGGCTCGTCGCGTTCCCGGACGGATATGAATGGGGTACTACATACATTGCAAAGCTTTCGGGCGGTCTTGAATTTGTTGACTACAAGGGAAGTGAGCTTTATTTTGGGATCAAGGACGACCCCGATCACGAAAACGAGCATCAGTATAAAGAAGGTATAGTATTCCTTCGTGCGCTTGAAAACGTAAGTGCGGGATATTATCCGTATGAGATGAATCTTTCCGAAAACAGTCAATATATTTATCTGACACTCGGCAAGGCAGACGGCATATCAAAGGGAGATACTCTTTGCGTGGGTGAGGTGACAGAAGCATCTCAGCTTACTGCCGAAGCAGACGTTCAAATGGGAAAGGTCGAGGACGTTTATGAGATATCCTCGGGCAAGTGGATGGTCGTGCTTTCCGCGCCCGAGCTTTCCGACGTTTTTGACGAGCTTGACGTTATTTACAGCGCAGACGTTGACTTCGACGGCGTTGAGGTCGACATTGAAAAGCTTGAGGCGGATATTGCGGATGCTTTCTATAAAAGCGAGCAATTTGCTTCTCTTCTCGGTGCGGTCAAGCTCTCTGCGGGCAGATACCTTGAGGACAGGGGATATCATTCATCCGCACTTAAGGATACTACATCCTTTATGAACAGTGTTGAGGTCAACCCGAAGGTCAATATTCGCGGAAACAAACTTAACGCGCAGCTTGACGGAACTATTACTCTTGACGTAAAGAACGAGTCGGACGAGAAGGTGGGCACGATCACCGTCACTTTTGCCTCTCAGATAGAGTCGAGCTTTAAGGTGGATGCAAAATACAAGACGAAGAGATGGGGATTTTTCACACTTCCGAGCGTCAACGTTTCCGTCAGACAAAAGGATGATATAGAATTTGATTTCGGTGTTGCTGTGGATATCGAAGAGCTTGAGACTTTGGGATACGTTCGCAACTCCGATACGGGCAAGGTCCATCTTGCTTGCTGTGTCGAGGTGACGAGAGCGAACAATCCTTCTGTTTTTGAAAAGATAAGCGAGAATCAGATGAGTGCTTCATCGAGAAAATGCACGCGCTGCCATCCCGAAAACGGTGCGAGCCTTGAAAATGATTTTAACGGTTATTACGTTGACACTCTCTATTGCTCCGACTGGGAAGCGGTAGTTGAGGACATTAAGAAGATTACGGGCGCAAGCGGGGAAAAGGAAGTTAACGTTTCACTTGCAAGCCTTGATATCCCGATCGGAGGAACTCCCGTTAAGCTTGAGCTTGGCTTTGGAGTTTGCTTTGGCTTTGAGGTCGGAGCTATAATGGACTATTCCTGTGAGTATTCACAGACGTCCATTTACGGTATGCGACTTAATCTTGACGACGTTCAGGCGTTCTCAAAGAGGGAAGAAAGTGATTTTGAGCAGAAGGAGCTTGCGGTGATCGGTAGTGCAAGCGTGCGCACGGGTATCTCCGTAGATGCGAGCATAGGCATAGTGGGACTTGAGCAGTGCAGTGCCGGTATAATTGCCGACGTTGGAGCATATGCTGACGTCTCCGGTGTACTTGACGGGGAGAAGGATATCTTTGGTGCATATCTTGAAACGGGTGCTTTCTATGACGTGGATGCTTACTATAAGCTCTTTATCCTCTCCGATTCGATCGGAATAGATGCTGACAAATACCCCGTCGGTAAATACGGCTATGACAGACTCTATTTTGCATATGACGTTTACCGCGAGAGGCTCAGCGTGGGTGAGTCATACGACATAGCCGCTAATGATCTTCTTTTGGTCAGATATTACGATATCAAGACGATGAAGATAAAGACCGATGAGCTTTCACTGAATGAAAGCAAGAAATATAAGGTGACGCTTTCTCTTGAAGATGGCACAAACTGCGAGATCAGAGACGGAAAGATCGTCGTTAAGAACTCTGCTCCCGAGCTCTTTATGGATACGCTTACAATCACCGTGAATGCAGGGGACGATTGGGGAGAATACAGTCGAGGAAGCTCCGTTTACTATCTCGGAACGTACACTATAAAGCTGGAATTCAATCGCGATCACGTTCATACATGGTCCGATGCGACCTGCGAAGAGCCGAGAACGTGTAAGAGTTGCGGTGCGAAGGACGGAGAAGCGCTTGGACACGCGTATACATACGTTTATAATAACGATGCGACCTGCACGGAAAACGGCACCGAGAGTGCGACCTGCACTCGCTGCGGAAACGTGGACACGAGAGTGGTATACGGAACGGCTTTGGGACATGAATATAAGAATTATGAAATCGTTACCGAGGCGACTTGTACGAAAGACGCAATAGAGAGTGCAACTTGTGTAAGATGTCCTATGGTGGATACGAGAGTGGTCTCTAATACTGCCAAGGGACACGCATTTGGCGATTACGTTGCGAATACCGAGGCAACCTGCACAAGAAATGCAACGGAGATCGCAACATGCACGACTTGCGGGGATACGGATGTTAAAAGCATTGCGGGTACAGCCTTTGGTCACAGCTTTGGAGCTTACGTAAGCGGTAAAGATGCAACTTGTGAAGAAAATGCGACAAAGGTGCGCACTTGTAAAACCTGTGGTGTTGAGCAACACCAGGAGATAGAAGGAACTGCTTTGGGGCATAATGAGAGTGACTGGATCATTGATTTAGAACCGACTGAAACGACAAAGGGAGAAAGGCATAAGCAATGTACGGTATGTGGAGTAGTGCTTATGAAAGAAACCATTCCTGCTACGACTTCTCAGGGTCTTTCTTATGAATTGGAGAGCAATCAGTATTACGTGGTTACCGGAATAGGCACATGCACTGATACAGATATAGTGATACCTACTTCATATAAAGGACTTCCGGTAAAAAAGATAGAAAGATATGCTTTTGGGGGATGCGAGCAGATAACAAGTGTAGTTATTTCAGAAACGATAACAACTGTTGGAACTAATGCCTTTAGCGGATGTGATTCTCTTGTTAGCGTGTTTATCGGTTCTTCGGTTAAATCATTAAGTGGCGGTTCTCCATTTAATGGATGTACTGCACTTACAAATATTGAAGTTGCAGAGGGGAACAAGTATTATAAGTCTGTAGATGGTAATCTTTACTCTACAAAGGCTTGCACGTTAACTCCCGGTAATACGCTTATGCAATATGCTCTCGGCAAAACGGATAAAAGTTTTAAAGTTCCCGAATTTGTCGTTGGAATAGATGATGAAGCGTTTGCGTATTGCACGCACTTGCAAACGATAGAGCTTTCGGATTCTGTATCAACCATCAACAACGATGCATTTTATAAGTGCAGTTCGTTAATTAGTATAATTATTCCTGAAAGTGTTACTAATATTGGATTAAGTGCTTTTGCGGGATGTGAATCTCTGGTTAGTATTGATATTCCGAAATCTGTGGAGAATATTGGGAATGACGTTTTTGACGGATGCGACTCATTGATGTCGATCAATGTCGATAAAGATAATCCCAATTATGCTTCCGTTAACGGTAATTTGTATTCTAAAGATGGGTCTGTGCTGATAGTTTATGCTAACGGAAAAAATGAAACCAGCTTTATTGTTCCTGATTCTGTTAAAACCATTTTCGATGGAGCATTTGCATACAATAACAATCTCGTGGACGTACAGATATCGGATTCTGTTACTGTTATCGAATCAAATGCATTCTTCTGTTGTGAAAAGCTTGAAAGAGTTATCTTAGGTGAATCTGTGACAAGCATTGGGGCTTTTGCCTTTTCAACTTGCCTTTCGTTGAAGGAGATAAATATCCCTGATTCGGTTGAGAGAATTGAGGCTCACGCCTTTGGTTGGTGTAGTTCTCTCAGAAGCATAGTATTGGGTAATAATCTTAAGAAAATAGGAGAATTTGCATTTGAAACTTGTTCAAAGCTCAGGAGTATTACTATTCCGCAGAGTATTGAGAGCATTGATCAATATGCGTTTTTGCTGTGCGAAAATGTAGACCATATATATTTTGACGGAACTATTGAGCAATGGAAAGCGATTTTCAAGGAGGAAAATTGGAATAATATGATGGGAGAATACACGGTCCATTGTTCCAATGGTGATCTCGTAGAGGTCGGTGCGGAATAAATAATCTATATTTTAAAGGAGAGCTTCGGCTCTCCTTTTTGTTTGGAGTATATTTTTTCTTCTTTTCTGCATACTATATATTGGTATTAATTAGAAAAGGAGAGAGATATGAATCCATTTAATGAAAAGGGGATAATGCCCGAGAAGGCTTTGCAGAATTGGGCGGAGATGTATCCCGAGTCGTACAACAAAAGGACTGTTGATCCATACACGAAGACGCGTATCATACTTATGAATGGAACGGAGTTTGAGGCGAACTGGTTCTCGCATCAGTTTGCGCGCCATTGCGGTGACAATGAGCTTCGCCGTGAGCTTGCTTTGACGCGAGAGGTCGAAAAGCAACAGCAGCTTAAGGTATCCTTGCTCAAGCCCATCAACGAGAGCGTGCTTGAGCACACCATCGGCTATGAGCAGCTTGCGGTCGATCTTACCGCCGAGCTCGCAAAGAGGGAAAAGGATTGCAACGTCAAGCGCGCGCTTGATTTTGCGTTGCTTGAGGATTTTGATCATCTTTACCGCTATTCAAATCTGCTTGACATGACGGAGGGCACCTCGCCCGAGCTGCTTGTTGGCAGATACACCGAGATAATGCCGGGCAGGCCCACCATCGCACACCACAGATATCCTACGGACAACGTCAGGCGCAGTATCAACTCGAAGGTCGCAGACGTGCAGACGGTGCTTGACACGATGATAATCACCGCCGCGGAGCAGCAGACGATGAATTACTATATGAACGTGACGAATTTTGCCTGCAATGACCTTGCGCGAAGGCTGTATCAGGAGATCGCGCTCGTTGAGGAGGAGCACGTCACGCATTACGAGTCGCTTATGGATCCAAATGCGACCTGGCTTGAGATGCTTTTGTGGCACGAATACTGTGAGTGCTATCTGTACTGGTCGTGCTATATGACGGAGACCGATCCTTACGTCAAGAGGCTTTGGGGCTACAATCTCGATACGGAGATCGGACACCTGCACAAGGCGAGCGAGCTGCTTAAAAAATATGAGTGCAAGGAGTGGCAGCAGGTGATCCCGAACGGTGAATTCCCGGCGCCGATCTCACTTCATTCGAACATTGAGTACGTTAGGGACGTTTTGGGAAACACCGTGCAGTACACGACGGGGAAGGACAACACGTACGTAAAGGTCGAGTGCTTGCCCGAGGATGCGGATTTCTTCCGTTTTCAGTCGATAACGAACCCCAAGGTGGAGATCGTGCCCTCACACAACGTTATAGATGCTTATTTGCACCGCCACAGGACGGATTATCGCTTTGAGGTGGCGCAAAATCCCATCACGGAGCTTCGCGACCGCAGATGTGACAACACGAGCGTTGGGCGAGTCCCCCACGCGGCGAGATCGACGGATTTTTGGTGTAATTGATTTTAGTTAGTTAGGCTCTTTTGACCGCCATTTTGATGAAAAAATGGCGGTTTTTTGTCGTTTTTTGCGAAGTTTACGAAAAATCTTAAATTTATTTACAAAAAGTTCATAATATTTCTTTTGAAAAGGTATTGCTTTTTTGCCCTACATTATGTATAATAGTGATGCGTCGTGGTGAGAAATCCCACGAAAGTGACTAATTGTGGTGAATTTGAAGACCGCGGAAAGGAGAAATGTATGTTATCAAGTAATTTCAGACACAACGTTGACTCGAAAAACCGTCTTTTTGTGCCTGCGAAGTACAGAGAAGAGCTTGGTGAGACCTTTGTGGTGTCGCAGAGCATTCGCGGAAATTATCTCAAGATATACTCCCAAGAGGAATGGGAAAAGTACATTGCTCCTATTAAGCTTCTTCCCAGAAAGACAAGTGAGGCGGCTCTCCGTTTCCTTATCGGTAATTCAATTGAGGTCTCTCCTGACGGACAGGGAAGAATTATTATTCCTCCCACGATGCTTCAGTTTGCATCGATCGTGAAGGGTACTGTGATCATCGGATGCGGTGATTACGCCGAGATCTGGGCTGAGGAAGCGTTCGTGGTTGAGCCTACGGTTCAGGATTCCGAGGGCATCAGAAATGCTCTTGAGGATGCCGGTCTTTGATTATGAGTGAGTTTTCACACTTTTCGGTGCTTCTTGAGGAGTGCATCGAAAATCTTGATATAAAGCCCAACGGTATCTACGTAGATGGGACTGCCGGCGGAGCAGGGCATTCATCGAAGATAGCACAGAAGCTTGGTGAGGGTGGCTTGCTTATTCCGATTGACCAGGACGAGGATGCCATTGCGGTGATAACCGAAAGGCTTGCGCCCTACGGTGATAAGGTAAAAATAGTAAGAGATAATTTTTCGAATATCAAAAGCGTGCTTGAGTCGCTTGGGATAGAGAGCATTGACGGTCTTCTTCTTGATCTTGGTGTTTCTTCCTATCAGCTTGACACGGCGGAGCGCGGCTTCTCCTATATGGCGAACGCGCCGCTTGATATGAGAATGGACAACAGAGCTGCGAGAAGTGCGTACAATGTGATCAACGATTACAGCGCTGACGAGCTTAAAAAGATAATCTACGATTTCGGTGAGGAAAGATTTGCGCCGAAGATCGTTGCAGGCATTATCAAGGCAAGAGAAGAGGCACCCATTGAGACTACGGGTGAGCTTGTTGAGATAATTAAGAAGAGTATTCCGTCTTTTGCAAGACGCGAGGAGCTTAGCTCGGTCAAACGAGTATTTCAAGCGGTGAGGATCGAGGTCAATCGTGAGCTTGACGTTATCGCTCCCACGATAGAGGCGGCGGTAAACATGATGAAGCCCGGCGGCAGGATCCGCATCTACATCACCTTCCACAGCCTTGAGGACAGGATAGTCAAGCAGACCTTTGCGTCCCTTGCAAGCGGTTGCACTTGCCCGAAGGATTTTCCCGTATGTGTATGCGGAAATAAGCCCAAGGTAAAGATATTAACGAAAAAGCCCATACTCCCGAGTGAAGCAGAGCTTGCGGTGAACTCACGAAGCAAGAGCGCGAAGCTTCGCGTTGCGGAGAAGATATAAAATATAAGAAAGGAAATTCCGCGATGAAGAAGGTTCAAAACGGTGCAGGCAAAGACAGCGCGCTCGATGAACTTTGCAAAAGATATGAAACGCGCGGAAGGAACTATTCAAAAAGCCCCGAATACGCAGAGCAGGAGAGCAGGGAAAATCTGACCAGGACGGTCGCTCCGCGATCCTACAAGGTCTCGGGCGGTGCGGGCAGAGACGTGAGCGAGTTTAAAAGCGGTGTGTCCGGAAAGCGCAGGTATATGACCGACGCGGATTTTGCGGAGTATTACAGAAGCAGCCGTGAGTACACGCCCGACGCTAACGTTGAGCTCGATACTGTGGTCCTTCTTCACAGAATGGACAGAAACAGATATGAAAAAAAGAAATATACCGCTGTGCCAAAGGTCGAAAAGAAGGACATAAAGGCAGAGCTTAAGCGCGAGGCAGATCGCGCCAACCCCAAGACGAATTCCAAGGATCAAGGAAAAGAGTCCGGTGGCAAGGCGGAAAAGAAAGCCTCAAAAAATAAAACGATATCTGCGATCAAGCAGGAAGCCAAGGTTGCGGCAAAGACCTGGATACCGCTTGACGAGATGAAAAATGAAAAGATCGAAGACGGAGAGAGGACCACTCTTCCGCTTGGTACTATAGCCGCGATAATAATAGTTGCTCTTTCACTTTTGCTCATCGTCACGAGCACTGTGCTTATCAGCACGGCAAAGCAGGAGCAAAGCGAGCTTAAGAGTACCATTGAGGATCTTGACAAGGAGATAGACCGCCTTACCGAGGAGCTTAACGAAAAGAACGAGGGTGCGGATATCGAGATTTATGCAAAGGAAGAGCTTGGTATGATAAGTCAGGAGTACGCCAGGCTTGAATATATAAACAGCAACAAAACGGATGAGCTTGAGAAGAACGGTGAGCCGTTCTCACTACTATCCTTTTTTGAAGGATTATTTCCTTTCCTGAAATGAAATAATCATAAACGCCCACTCATTTGAATAAGATGAAAAGGGCAGATTTCTTTCCATTTGCCACACTTGAAAAACGGTGAAGAGCAAGCTGTGTGTCTTTCGTGGAGGTTAGACACCCGGCGCGGAGCAAAAGCAACGGCCCATTTGCTTGAATCCGGCTCTCACCGTTTATTTTTCATAATCGGTAAATTTGGAAAAGGAGCGTGATAACTGTGAACAACAGAAGCGTCACACACGAATTGTTAAACAGAGCAGCCACGGTCCTCATAGTTTTATTACTTTTATTCGTATTATTACTTGGAAGGATCTTTTGGATACAGACGTTTGATTTTGACAGGTATCTTAAGAAGGTCATCGATCAGATGACGACGCAATCCGCAGTCAACGCGGAGCGCGGAACGATATACGACAAGAACGGAAATATCCTTGCTACTAATATTACTACCTACAGAATATTTATTTCGCCATCCTCGATCCTCAACAATCAGAAGGAAGCCGACGGGGACGGTAAGAGCATAAATTACGCAGAACACATAGCAAGCGGTCTTTCACAGATACTTTCGCTTGACTATGATACGGTATATAAGCAAACGACCTATACGAAATACCTTGACAGAACGATCGCAAAGAACGTTATGGACGACAAGGCGGACGAGGTCAGAGAATTCATCAACGATAACGGATATCACAATATGATATATCTGCAAGCCACGAGCACAAGATATTATCCAAACTCTTCGCTTGCTTCATCCGTTATAGGATTTACCAATTCCGAGGGCACGGGTCTTTACGGTCTTGAGTCGTTTTACGACAAGGTGCTGTCGGGTGAGGACGGTTATTACATAACCGCAAGGGACTCATTCGGAAATGAGATGCCCTATGAATACGAAAGCTACATTCCCGCACAAAACGGCGGAAATCTTACTACGACTATAGATACTTACATACAGAGCGCGCTTGAGGAACAATTGCTTGCAACCGTTGCCGAATGCGGAGCACAGAATCGCGCTTGCGGTATCGTAGTGAACGTGAAAACGGGCGCTATCCTTGCGATGGCGACCGTTCCCGGCTACGATCTCAACGACCCTTGGACGCTCAACGATTACTATTCACAGTTCCTGCTTGAGGACGGCTTTGAGGAGGGAAGTGAGGAATACAGCGCGGCACATCGCGATTATCTCCTTGATATGTGGAGAAACAAGGCGGTGTCCGACTCTTACATTCCCGGCTCTACCTTCAAGGTGATATCGAGCGCGGCGGCACTTACGGAAAGCAAGGTAAAGCTTGAGGGCGACAGTGTTTTCTGCGGAGGCTCGCTGAAGCTCTTCGGTCACACCATACACTGTCACGAGACTGACGGTCACGGAATTCTCAGCTTTGCACAGGGACTTGTGCAATCCTGCAACGTTTGGTTCATGACCATCGGACAGAGACTTGGTATTACGGCATTTTACGATTATTTCAGATCGTTCGGATATCTTGAAAAAACAGGTATAGATCTTCCGGGCGAGGCTAACAGTATTATAAAAACACAAAATTCGATGACGGGTCTTGACCTTGCGATATATGCGTTCGGTCAGAACTTCAACATCACACCCATTCAGCACATTATGGCGATAGCCGCTGTCGCAAACGGCGGATATCTCATAGAACCCTATCTCGTTGAAAGGATAACGGATGAAAACGGTAACGTCACCTACACTCACGAGAGCGAGGTCAAGCGTCAGGTCATAAGCCGAGACGTTTGCGAAAAGCTTGGTGTTATCCTTGAAGAGGGTGTTTCCGGTGACGGAGGCGCGAAAAACGTTTACGTTGCGGGCTACAAGATAGCCGCAAAGACGGGAACGAGTGAAAAGAAGGGAACGGAGATAAGGGTCGACAACGTTAAGCCCTATATCTGCTCTTGCGTGGCATTCGCTCCTGCGGACGATCCCGAGATAGCAGTTCTTATTATGGTCGATGAGCCAAGCCAAGGTGTGCTTTACGGAAGCGTTATTGCTGCTCCTTATATGGGTGCTCTCCTTGAAACGGTCCTGCCTTACATTGGTGTTGAAAAGGATATTTCACAGGACAACAGCGTAAAGGTCCCGTATCTTACGGGAATGAGCATTGATGAAGCGATCCTTGCGGCGGAGGGCTATGAATACGAGGTCATCGTCAAGGGCGATGGCGACACCGTGACGAGCCAAGTGCCGCGCGGAAATACTACTATAGACAGAACCAACAAGGTCATTACTCTCTATACGGGTGATATGCCCGAGGAGGAGAGCGTGACTGTTCCCGACCTTATCGGAAGGGGAGCCTTTGCGGCAAATCAGATGATAGTCAACGCAAGCCTTAACATCTGCATAGAGGGAACGGACAATTACCTCAGCGGAGGAGGGGCAGTAGTTGTTGAGCAATCCATCGCGCCCGGCACGAAGGTCTCGCCCGGCACGGTAATTACGGTGACGTTCCGATATCTCGAGGCTGACGATTAGCGCGGCAGGAAGTGCAAATAATTCACTCTTGGAGGGTTTTATGAAGCTTCTTGAGCTATGCGAAAGGCTTGGAATGGTCTGTCCTGCTTCTCTGCGGGATGAAGACATATTGGGGATAACCTCGAACTGCGCAAAGGTGAAGGAAGGATATCTTTTCTTCTGCCTTAGGGGAAAGAAGCACGACGGTCATCACTACGTAGACGAAGCGCTTATGCGCGGTGCGGTATGTGTGGCGATCGAGGATGAAAAATACAAGTGTGGCAGATCGATAACGGTCGGCTCCACAAGGGCTTATCTTGCAAGGGCTATGGATATCCTTTGCGGAGAGCCTTCAAAAAAGCTTAAGTTTATCGGCATTACGGGCACGAACGGTAAAACGAGTGTCTCGATGATGCTGAAGCATATATTAGACGATGCTGATATTTCTTGTGAGGTCATCGGTACTCTGAATTGTTCGTCCTTTTCTGAAAAAAACGAGACGGCCTCAACAAATTTCACTACGCCCGATCCCGAGGAGCTTTATCCGATGCTCCAAAGGATCTCGGGCGCGGGAAAGAAATACGTTATTATGGAGACGAGCTCGCACGCGCTGAAGCTTTGCAAGCTTGATCCGATCAGCTTTGAAATTGGAATTTTTACCAATCTTACCGAGGATCACCTTGATTTCCACGGTACTATGGAAGATTATTTCAAATCCAAGAGCCGCTTATTTGATAAGTGCAAGCTTGGAATAATAAATACCGACGATCCATTCGGAAAACGTATTTCAGAGTGTGCGTCTTGCGAGAAAAAGACCTGCTCTGAGATCGGTAATGCAGATTTTTGCGCGCTAAACATTAATAATTGCGCAGTTGATGGTTATGATTACGAAATTGAGTCGGGCGGGGACATCACAAGGATAAAATGCAAGGTTCCCGGTAAATTTTCAATTATGAATTCAATGCAAGCGGCGGCGACAGCGCTTACGCTTGGTATAGATAAAGATATTATTGAGCGATCCTTTGAAAGCTTTTCCGGTGTCAAGGGCAGACTTGAAAAAGCGGTGCTTTCGCGGGGTCGGGATCTTGCGGTCTTTATAGATTACGCGCACACGCCGGACGCTTTGCAGAAGGTGCTTGACACTTTGAATTCCTTTAAGGAGGATGGGCAGAGAGTCATCGTGCTGTTTGGCTGCGGCGGCGACAGAGAACGCGAAAAGCGTGCTTTGATGGGAAAAATCGCAACCGATAACGCGTCTCTTGCGGTCATCACGAGCGACAACCCGAGAAGCGAGGACCCAAATCAAATTTTAAACGATATTCTGCGCGGATGCGAGGATGCGTGCAATTTTGTGCTCATTCCAAACAGGCGTGATGCGATAGAATACGTAATTGCGACAAGCAGGCGGGGAGACATCATTCTGCTTGCCGGCAAGGGACACGAGGATTATGAAATAAATGCAACCGGCAGACACCCGTTTGATGAAAGGGAGGTCTTACGGATCGCATTGGACAGATATTGCAAATGAAGGAAAGGGAGGATATAGGTCATGAAGATTACACTTGGTCTTGGACGTTTGAGCGCTGATAAGGTAGCATCGATCTGCGGTGGTACTCTCTATGCCGTTGGCTGTGAGCACAAGGTCCTTTTTGAGACTGTATGCACCGACTCACGCGAGGCTGACAATACCTCTATGTTCGTGGCTATCCGCGGTGAGCGCGTTGACGGTCATACCTATATTCCGAACGTTGTTAAGGCAGGCTGCCGTTGCGTTATCGCGGAAAGAGTTCCCCTTGACGTTAAGGGCATTGCCGTTATTATCGTTCCCGATTCCGTTCGCGCTATCCGCGACATTGCAGAGTACGTTAAGTCACAGGTGGACGTTAAGACCGTTGCCATCACGGGCTCGGTAGGCAAAACGACGACGAAGGAATTCGTTTCTGCGGTGCTTGACAGAAAATTCAATCTTTATAAGACGGAAGGCAACTTTAACTCCACCATCGGTATGCCTATGAGTATGCTTGAGCTCAGTCAGAGAAACGATGCGGCTGTGTTTGAGATGGGTATGAGCGGTCTTGGTGAAATTGAATATATGAGCGAGGCTGCAAAGCCCGACGTTGCCATCATTACAAATATCGGCTCATCTCACCTTGAGGCGCTTGGCTCACGTGAGAATATCAAAAGAGCAAAGATGGAGATCACCGCGGGTCTTCGAGACGGCGGAACGCTCTATCTCAACGGCGACGAGCCCCTTCTTCTCGGTCACGAGAGCGAAAGATACAACGTCGTTTACTTCGGTATGAAGAACGACGAGTGCGACTATTTTGCAAGCAATATCAGAAGCACTGAGTCGGGTGTGATCTTTGATATGAGGACTCCTCTCGGCGTTTACAGAGATATTCAGATATCCATAGTCGGTGCGCACAACGTTTACAATGCTATGGCGGCTTTCTGTGCGGGTCTCAATATGGGTATGACCGAGGCGGCTATACGTGAGGGACTTCTCGCTTACCGCGCTGCAAAGATGCGCCAGAATATCTTTACCATTGGCGGAGTTACGGTCATCGAGGACTGCTACAACGCGAGCCCTGAGTCTATGAATGCGGCTATTAACGTGCTTGGCGACACCGCAAAGCAGAGGGGCGGCAGAATGATCGCGCTTCTCGGTGATATGAGGGAGCTTGGCGACACGAGTGCGGCTCTTCACGCAGGTGTTGGCTCTTACTTTGCGCAGCAGCATCCCGATTTCCTTTTCACTTACGGTGAGCTTTCGGAAAATCTCGCTGACGGCGCGGCGCGCGGCGGTATGAGTGAAAAGCAGATATTCAGAAATCCCAAAACGGATGCGGAGGCGGTCGGCAAAAAGCTTGCTTCCTTGCTTCGCGAGGGTGACGTTCTTCTCGTTAAGGCAAGCAGAGCGCTTGCGGCTGAGAACGTGGTTAATTACTTAAAGACACAGTTTGCTTAATTTAATAGAGGATACAAGATGATTATTGAGTTTATTTCGGTCGTATTTGCGACGTTCGTTTTATCGGTCGTGCTTGAAAAACTCATAATTCCAATTCTCAAAAGCCATAAGGTCGGTCAGAGGATACTTGAGATCGGTCCGCGTTGGCACGCTAATAAAGCAGGTACTCCCACCATGGGCGGCATCTGCTTTATTATGGCAATATTGGCAGTTATGACGGTTGCGGCGATATTTTTTGCCCTTGAAGAGGGCTCGCGCGAGCTTATTCCTCTCGCGCTTGCGTTGGGTCTTGCGACCCTTAACGGTATGATAGGCTTTATCGATGATTATACCAAGCTTATCAAAAAGCAGAACGAGGGCTTGACTGCTCCGCAAAAGTTTGGCTTACAGAGCATCGTTGCGGTGATCTATCTCGTTGCTTTGACTCTTACCGACAATATCAACACCGCCTTGCATATTCCGTTCACGAGTGTGAGCCTTGAGCTTGGTTGGCTTTATTATATTTTTGCGTTTTTGCTTATAGTTGGCTTTGTAAACAGTGTAAATCTTACGGACGGTATCGACGGTCTTGCAAGCTCCGTCACCTGTGTTGTGGGAATATTCTTCAGCGCGGTCGCTTTCACCATCGGAAGCAGAACTCTCGGTCTTATTGGTGCGTCGCTTATAGGTGCGACCCTTGGATTTCTTGTTTACAATTTCTATCCCGCACGAGTATTTATGGGCGACACGGGCTCGCTCTTCCTTGGCGGTATGGTCGTCGGCGCGACTTTTGTGCTTGACGAGCCGATGATAATATTCCTTGTGGGCATCGTTTACCTTGTTGAAACGTTTTCCGTTATGATACAGGTAGGCGTTTACAAGCTTACACACGGCAAAAAAAGAGTGTTCAAGATGACACCCATCCATCACCATTTTGAAAGGTGCGAGTGGAGCGAGGTGAAGATCGTTGCGGTCTTCTCGCTCGTTACCCTTATTTTCTCGGTAATTGCGTATTTCGCAATTTAATTCTTGAGGAGGTTTTGAGTATGGCTGACAGCAGAAATAATGATACGTCAAAAGCTCCGAAGGCTAAAAAAGAAAAGATCACAGAAAAAATAAATAGGTTTTTTGAGGAGAGGCGTGAGCGCGAATTTATGCAGGATGAAGCGTTTTCGAAGGCTATCACGCCCGATTCCTCAAAAGCTCCCGAAAGGGAGGAAGTGCGGGTCATATACAGGAACGGGATAGATACGAGATTTCTCGTTTACGTTATTGCCTTGCTTTGCTTTGGGGCGGTCATGTCATTTAGTGCCAGCTACGTTTATGCTGAACAGAAATACGATGACAGCTCCTATTTTATTGTTCGCTACATAATTTTTGCGCTTGCCGCAATTGCGATAACGGTTCCGTTCGTTATCTATGCGCGCCCTGCGTTCTGGAAATGCTTTGGAACGGTGTGCTACGTGGGCAGTGCGTTCCTTCTTTTGCTGGTCCTTCTGCCGATATTCAGTTGGAGCGCGGGAGGTGCGCAGAGATGGATAGACCTTGGCTTTATTACCATTCAGCCCTCGGAGATCGCAAAGCTTGCGGTGGTTATGATGCTTGCGTTCTATATGTCGAAATACGACAGGCAGATAACTTCGCCAATCGACGGTAAAGCCAATTTTAAATACGGTGTTATTTATCCTGTATGCATATTCGGTCTTATTTGCGGTCTGGTTGCGCTTGAAAAGCACATCTCGGGACTTATGATAATCGGAATGATAGGCATTGCGGTTATGTTTATGGGTGGAACGCGCATTAAGTGGATATTTTTGATCATTTGCGGTATTGCGGCGGCGGGATGTCTGTTGATACTCGTTTCGGATTATGCACAGGACCGTGTAAACACCTGGATAAATATTGACAAGGTCGACCCACTCGGCTCGGCTTGGCAGACACTTCAGGGTCTTTATGCGATAGGCTCGGGCGGACTTTTCGGGGTAGGTCTCGGCAACAGCCGCCAAAAGTACGGATACGTTTCACAGCCGCAGAACGATTTCGTTTTCACGATCATTTGTGAGGAGCTTGGCTTCTTCGGTGCGCTGCTCGTTGTAGTATTATTTGCACTTTTGGTTATAAGAGGCTTCAAGATCGCGGCAAATGCCCCCGACAAATACACGGCGCTTCTTGTTTTCGGTCTTACCTTCAAGGTGGCGCTTCAAACGATACTGAATATAGCCGTTGTGACGAATTCGATGCCCAATACGGGAATATCGCTCCCGTTTTTCAGCTCGGGCGGAACATCGCTTGCGCTTCAGATATTTGAGATGGGAATAATACTTTCGGTATCGAGGTTCAGCACGGTAAAAAGAAGATAGAAAGGAAGTTTATTATGAGAGTATTGATGACAGGCGGCGGTACTGCGGGTCACATCAACCCTGCTATCGCCATTGCAAACACTATAAAAAAGAATATTCCAAATGCAGATATCGCATTTGTTGGTACAAAGAAGGGTCTTGAGAACAAGCTCGTCGTTAACGAGGGTTATCACCTTTATCACGTTGATATCATGGGTATCAGCCGTTCGCTTTCTCTTAAAAACGTGAAGGCGGCGATCCTTATGATAACGAGCCAATTTCAAGCCAAGAAGATAATCGAGGAGTTTAAGCCCGATATCGTTATCGGAACGGGCGGATACGTATGTTGGCCTGCGCTTAAGGTGGCATCCAAGATGGGCATTCCCACGGCGGTGCACGAGTCGAATGCGCGCCCCGGTCTTGCAATAAGACAGCTTCAGGGCTCGCTTGACAGGATATTCGTTAATTTCAAGGATACTGAGAACTATATAACGAACAAGGATGCTGTAATGCACGTTGGCAATCCTCTTCGTTCCGGCTTTGGCGGTCTTGACTATCACGAGGCGCGCCGCACGCTCGGTATAGCAGAGGATAAAACCTACGTTCTCTCGTTCGGCGGCTCGCTCGGTGCGCAGAAGATAAACGAGATATCCTTTGATTTTATGAATACGCGCGCGAAGGGAAATGCGAGCATAATCTATCACCACGCGACGGGCAACCGCGATTGGGCGGAGTTTTCCGAAAAATTTGAAAGGGCGGGTCTTTTGGAGCATCCCAATCTTTCTATGGTGGAATACATTCACGATATGGCACTTCGTATGAGTGCGGCGGACATAGTTATCTGCCGTGCGGGTGCTATGACCATATCCGAGCTTGCGATGATGAAGAAGGCTTGTATCATAATACCCTCGCCAAACGTTGTTGACAATCACCAATACAAGAATGCGAAGGTACTTGCTGATGCTGACGCTGCAGTTATGCTTGAGGAAAAGGACCTTACTGAGGAAAAATTCGTTTCTACGCTTCTTGATCTTATCAAGAACAAGGAAAAAAGGCAGATGCTTTCGGAAAACATTGCGCGCTTTGCCAACACGGACGCAAACAAGCTCATTTTCGACGAGATAATGAGACTGGCAGGTAAATAAGCGCCTATGGAAGAGAAGGGACACAACGACTCCTTAAGCTCTCTTCGGTCTGTTATCGGCTCTCATTCGAGGGCGAGCATTGCCATATTTTCGTTTATCTGCATTATAGCGCTTGCGGTAGCTGTAATTATCGCGGTATCGGCGGTGCTTTTATGCTTTCCCGTATCTGTTATTGAGATAGACGGCTACAGCAGATATACATATGGAGAGATCATATCCGGCTCGGGTATCGATCAGGGAAGCAGGCTTTACTTTATTAACAGAGAGAGGGCAGAGAGCAGGCTTTTTGCGGCGTGCCCGTACATTGGGCAGGCGGAAATAGAGGTATGCTTTCCAAACAGGATAATCATACATATAAGTGAGCACGAAGAGGTCTTTGCGGTATCGTGCGAGGGGGGGATTGCATATCTTGACCCTGATTTTCGCGTGATAGAGATATCTGCAGAAGCTCCCGAGTATGAGTATTTCGATGCGGTTTTTATTGGTCTTTCGGATACTGTTGAGTGTGATATCGGTGACACTCTCACCGGTGAGCAGATAGAGAGAGCAAGAGCAGTTCTCGATGCGCTTGACGCAAGTGATTTTTATGAGAATATAAACGTCATTGACGTTTCGGATAAGTATAACGGCTATGTTATCGCGGACAAAAGGTTGAAATTCTGCTTTGGATCCATGGTCGATATTGACGACAAGGTGGGGCATTGTGCAGAGGTCTATTCAACTGCGGAAATACCCGAGGGAATGGCTCTGATCTTCACTTCTGTGGACGGCAGCTTTGCACTGACGCGAACTGTAGACGCGAAAATACTGCGCGAAGAGTTTTATTTTTGCAAAAATTAATAAAAAAATCAATATTTTTAATAAAAAAATACAAAAAGCTCTTGCAAATATTGCAAAAATATATTATTATATATATAAGCGTATATATTAGGACGAACTTTTATATATTTTTGTGAAATTTGGAGGATATCATAATGATTTTTGAACATGACGACAGCATGAGCAGCGGCGTTAATATTAAGGTTATAGGCGTAGGCGGCGGCGGAAACAACGCGGTCAACCGTATGATCAATACCAATATCAAGGGCGTTGAATTTATTGCTATTAATACTGACAGACAGGCTCTCAAGAGAAGCGACGCATCCGTTCAGCTCGTTATCGGTGAAAAGGTGACGAAGGGATTTGGCGCAGGCGCGAACCCCGTTATCGGTACTCGTTCTGCTGAGGA
Source organism: uncultured Clostridia bacterium (assembly GCA_937884385.1). GTDB lineage: Bacteria > Bacillota > Clostridia > Oscillospirales > CAG-272 > RGIG4608. Next base: position 18,164 of record CALGCW010000173.1, read on the forward strand.
ATCCGTTGACGATATCAAGGCTCTTCTTCAAGGCGCGGATATGTGCTTTATCACAGCCGGAATGGGTGGTGGCACCGGCACAGGTGCGGCTCCCGTCGTTGCGCGTATCGCTAGAGAGATGGACATTCTCACGGTTGCTATCGTTACGAAGCCCTTCGCTTTTGAGGGTACAAGAAGAATGAATCAGGCAGAGGACGGCATCAGCGCACTCTCCTCTTACGTTGACGCTCTCGTTGTAATTCCCAACGAAAGACTTAAACAGACAAGCGACACAAGAATCTCTCTTGCCAATGCTTTTGAGGCTGCAGACGACGTTCTTCGCCGCGGTGTTCAGAGTATTTCCGAGCTTATCAACGTTTCCGCATTCATCAACCTTGACTTTGCAGACGTTACTTCCGTTATGAAGGACGCAGGCTATGCTCACATGGGTGTTGGTAATGCAACGGGTAAGGATAAGGCAGAGCTTGCTGCAAGAAGCGCGATCTCCAGCCCCCTTCTTGAAACATCCATCAAGGGTGCTTCCGGTGTTCTTATCAGCATCACCGCTTCTCCCGACGTTGGACTTGAGGACGTTGACGTTGCTTCCACAATGATCGCTCAGGAGGCTAATCCCGATGCGAACGTTATCTGGGGTGTTGCATTCGATCCCGAGCTTGAGGACGAGATGAGAATCACTATCATAGCTACCGGCTTTGAGAAGAAGTTTGAGGACCAGGCTAAGGAAACGAAGGCGAAGGCAGTTAAGGAAACTAAGACTGAGCCCAAGAAGGAAGAGAAGAATGACGATGACGGTCTTGACATCGACATCTTCAACGCATTCAGAAGATAATTTTCTACATAAAAAATCGCTCACGAACGTGAGCGATTTTTTTGTTTGTGAATATACTGTAAGCAGTGACGAAAAAAGGAGATTTGATATGGATAAGAATGTGATCGATCATCATATATGCTCTAACACGCATCGTGCCGTTTTCAGAGAGCGCGGTGCGTTGACGGAGCGCAATTACGTTGAAGACGGACCCCAAGGCTGTGATATCCACTGTGAGCATCATATGACTGATCCCGTTTTTGTGGCGGATATTTACAGGGATGCGATGAAGAACTGTGACTTCAGAAGCATTCTTTGGACGGGCGACAAGCTTCAGTGCACGCTTATGTCCGTTCCAAAAAGTGGGGAGATCGGCGCAGAGGTACACGAATGCACCGATCAGTATATCAGAGTTGAGCACGGAAGTGCAGAGCTTTTTTGGGGTAGTGCTGAAGGCTGCTTATATATGAGCAGGTGCTTGCGCGCCGGGGAGGGGGCTTTTATCCCTGCCGGCACTTGGCACAACGTGAAAAATATCGGAAGGTGTGCGCTTAAGCTTTCATCGGTCTATGCGCCACCGCATCACCGTAAATAAAAATAAAGGCGTTCGTTTGAACGCCTTTTGCTTTTTTAGCCGTTTATCCAAGCTGAAATCGGTGTGAGGTCGATGATTATTCCCGCGACGATCGAGATGGCAAGCAGCAATCCCATAATAAGAAGGGTATTCTTGCGCGGTCTGTTGGTTCTGAAGAGTATTGCAAGCGCGATGCCCGAGTTGACGAGAAGTCCCGAAACGAGTGCGCCTGCGGAGAGCATTCCCTCAATGTAGAGCTCGCTTATTATCACGCTTGACGCGCAGTTGGGAATGAGTCCTACGATCGCTGAAAGGACGTTGCCAAGCACGGGTCTGTTGAGAACGAGAAGTGCTATATTATTCTCACCGACGAAGTAAACGAGGAAGTTGAGCGCAAAGCTGAAGATGAAGATGAAAAGAGCGATCTTGCCCGTGTGGATCAGCGCAGATTTGAGAAGATTATTGTGACAGTGGCAGTTGTCACGCTCACAAAGCTCGTCGATCTTCACTTCCTGTGTTATTCCTTTTTTCTTATATATTGCTTTGAGGACAAGGTCGACAGCAAAGCCTGCGATCACAGCGATGACGAATTTCACCGCGAGCACCTTGAGCATCGTGATGAGATTTGCCTCAGGGCGTGCGAGGAAGATGGGGATCATCTCGTCACTCGTTGCAAGAAAGACGGAGATGAGAGTGCCCATACTGATTACTCTTGCGCTGTAGAGACCTGCAGCGGCGGATGAAAAGCCGCATTGGGGTACTATTCCGAGAGTGCCGCCAAGCAGGGAGCCAAACTGACCCGAGCGCTTGAGTACGTTCTGTGCGCTTGCGGAGGAACGGTGCTCGAGATATTCCATAAGCATATATGTCAAGAACAAAAATGGCAAGAGCTTTACGGTGTCAAGCATGCTGTCACCGATAAGACTGAAAAATTTAATCATTTTTTACCTCCGATTATTTTTCAAGTTCTTTTATTAACACATCATTTTATCACAAAATCAAGCATTTGTCAACACCGCATTTTTTGAGGGGCGCTTGAGATAATTGTTGACTTTTGACGGAAAATATAATATAATGTAATTGAAAATAAAATGGGGAGGTATGACTTATGTTTTATTATGAGCTCCATTCTCACACGAAGGCGGCGAGCCTTTGCTCACACGTCAGACCCGAAGATTACATACAGTTTTATATAGATAGAGGATATTCAGGTATGGTCGTGACCGACCATTTCTATCACGGGAACACCTGTGTTGACAGAAACCAGGACTGGGCATCCTTCGTAGACGAGTTTTGCGAGGGGTATTACAGAGCCAAAAGAGTAGGTGATGAAAAGGGATTTACCGTTCTTTTTGGATTTGAGCAGAAGTTTTGCAACGGAACGGACGAGTATATCGTGCTTGGCATCTCTCCCGAATGGCTGAGGGTGCATCCCGAGATCCCCGATATGAAGCGCGTTGCCTTTTTTAAGACTATCAGGGAGGCGGGCGGATTCGTTATCCAGGCACACCCTTTTAGAGTTTGTTATTATATTTCGGATATCAGGCTTGCGCTTGATTACGTGGATGCGGTCGAGGTGCTTAATATCGGGCATGATGACGTGTATTCAAGGCAGGCGTATGAGTATGCAAAAAAGTTGGGTCTTCCTATGACGGGCGGAAGCGATATTCACACGATATATAATCGCGCCGTTGTGTCGGGAGTGGCACTTGAGAAGGAGATATTTACCGTTGAGGAGCTTATTTCTGAGATAAAAGAGGGCAGGGCGATCCCTGCGCCAATTGACAGATTTGAAGCGGTGAAAAGCTTACCGCTTGAGAGGATACTTGAGGTGGAGGCGTACAAGCTTACGGACGAGGGACTCGTTCGCACCGATGACGTGTTTGAGGATTGACAGACAGAGTGGATTGTGGTACAATAAAAACACAAACAAAAATAAATCAGAGAGGAAATGATTATGAAAAGGATCCTTGCAGTTATTTTGACTATTGCTATGCTTTGCTCAATGATGGCTTCCTGCATTTTTGATACGGAAGACACGGGCAAAACTACCGATCCGACTTCTTCGACTACTCAACCCGGGGAAACACCCGTATGCAAAGAGCATACAGACGCAGATGAGGACTATTTCTGCGACATATGCGGATTGGCTCTTGAAAAGCAGGAAGAACCTCCTGTTGACGACGAGTGCAAGGAGCATGCGGATGCTGATGGCAACTATATTTGTGACAAATGCGGCGCGGAGCTTGAAAAGCAGGAAGAACCGCCCGTTGACGACGAGTGCAAGGAGCACGCGGATGCTGATGGCAACTATATTTGTGACAAATGCGGTGCGGAGCTTGAAAAGCAGGAAGAACCGCCCGTTGACGACGAGTGCAAGGAGCACGCGGATGCTGACGGCAACTACATTTGTGACAAATGCGGTGCTGAGCTTGAAAAGCCCGAAGATCCCTTTGAAAAGCCCGAGCAGCCCGACCCCGAGATCACGGGTACTATTGAGGTGACACTTACGGGATATTCGTTTGAGACCGTTTACTGTGAATGGAAGCCGCTTGAAAATGCTGACTCTTACAACGTATATTGCAATGGTGTCAAGGTGGACGGCGAGCTGATAAGATTTTACGGCTCCTATCCCGAGGGCGTATCCTTCGCTATTCTCATAATGAATATTCTCTCGCCTTATCTTGAAAAGCTGACCGCAAGAGGTGCTCTCGGAGGTAAGAAGAATGCTTAAAAGAATATTAAAAAAAGAAAACGTAATGCCCGTTTTAGTCCTTTCGGTGATCTGCCTTA
>CALGCW010000174.1 GCA_937884385.1 uncultured Clostridia bacterium
TTTGTGTTGATTATACGCGCGGCGTTTTTTTGGTTCTTTTTTTCAAAAAAGAACATATTTTTTTCTTTGTAACTTATTTCTACAAATCAAAATTTGAAGCGCAGTGGATCTGCGTTCGGTTTAGCCCCGAAAAATCACAAAAAGCTCTTGTAATTTGCCTTAAAATATGGTATAATAAGCAAAACAGAGTAGAGCTTTGCGCGTGGCTGTAAGCCGAAGTGCCGCGGGGACGGGGAGTTGCCCGGCGGACGAAGAATTTTTCGCGATGCAAATCTCGCATCCCGCTGGACAAAAGGCACGTTTGCGCTCTTTTTTCGCCATTTTGCGGGAAAGGAGGCTTTTTTTATGACACAGGAACAAAACACCAATATTTTTCACAGCATATTTACAAAGGCATATTGGCGCGAGGCGGCAGGTCAGTTCAAAAACACCAAAATGCTCACCATTGCCGCACTCATCGTTGCGCTCCGCGTGGCGGTAAAATTCGCAAGGATACCGATCGCGCAGGGCCTTGCCATCTCACTTGACGGCTACGTTAACTCAATAGGCTCGGTAATATACGGTCCTGTTGTCGGTCTTGTGGTGGGGGCGATCAGCGACACGCTCGGATGCTTGATAACGGGGCGTATGGGCGAATATTTCCCGCCATTTGCTCTCGTTGAAATGATGAGCTCCTTTATTTTCGGACTCTTCTTCTGGAACAGAAGAATACGCCTCTCGCGTGCGCTTACGGCAAAATTCAGTGTCAACCTCGTTTGCAATATCATAATGACCTCACTTTTCAATAAGTGGATGTACTTCATCTATTACGGACTCGAGCGCGCCGAGGCTTACAATATAATCAACGGCGTCAGAATTGCGAAAAATCTCGTAATGTTCCCGCTTGAAGCGACGATCATCGTCGTTGTACTGTCCGCAACGATCCCAATGCTCACAAGATTAAAGCTCGTTGACCCAAAATATTGCTTCGTTGACCGACCCTCAAACAGAAAGCTGATGCTTGAGATCGTCTTTTTCACCGTCCTGTCAGTCGCCTTGATACTCTTTTATATCTTCTATCTCAAGGACTTCATCACCGACCTCAACATAAAAATATGGTGAAAAAAGCTCTGCGTTACGCCGGTCCCTACAATACAGAATTCCGTTCCCTCACGGTTTGTGTCTACGTTCAAAAGACTTTCCAACAAGGAATGCGGAACTAATATCTGACAATACCGTTCCAATGATCATATTATCCGCAGCCGACAGGATTATGATGAACATTTACGATACATTTATGAAAACCCCATCTGCTGGCACTGCGATAAGTTATATACTGAGGAATAGTACTTTAGTGGACATATTTACAACACGAAGGCAAAACCAAGGATAAAAAGGAGTATTACTATGTCAACCTGGAGTGGCATTAGACATAAGCTTGAAAACGACTATCTTGCGGAAGCATTGCGAGGACATATTCAGTATTACTGCACCTCTTACAGCAAAAGTCCCGATCATCACGGCAGAGCCGCTATAAGGTTGGATGGTGAAGAGCTGATCAGCGGATGCTATTGGAACAACTGGAGCAAAGCACACCTGTTTCCGCGCGACGAAAAGTACGAAAAGCGCATGAGTGAAAATTATGCATATATGGATGACACGGCACTCAAGTTAGGTGTATTCAGTGAGCGGGCATTTTATCGGGCTTTTGAAATATTTGACAATCAAAGCATCGAGGATAGCTTAAAAAGTGATGATATGATTGTTCGTATCTTTGCTATACTTGACCGAAGAGTTGGAAAGAGGCGTTTGATAAATATGTATCACACCATCGATCCAAAAGAGGAAGTTTTTAATTTGTTTTACTCTATTCGTATAAACGCTGAAGGTATTGTATTGAAATAAAGATAAACCCCGACAGATTTTCTGTCGGGGTATTTCCATATTACAAAATAAATATTTTAGGGAATAATGATCATAAAAAAACGATTGCCACAATTCCTATTAGCGCCATAACAAAAAATATCAGTGGAGCACCATAGGCATCTTTTTTCTCTATCCAATCCCAATCAATCTCTCCCGGAGTCATTTTGCAATGGTAGGCATTTTGATATGAACAAAAAATATGTTTCCATTTACATTTGTATCCCACAAAAGTCCAAACCGAGAATATTATACAACCAGCGGTTAAAACGTGGGTGACATAGCCATTGAAAATGCCCACCATTAAAAGCATAATACCCGCCCATCCATAACGATGAAGGAGTGCTAAAGCAATAATGCCTCCCGCATTTTTTACGGGTGTATTTATATGTGCCTTTTTAACAGGACGCTGGCTTTGCTTTTGCTTTTTCATTTTTTTCTTCATTAATAGCTTACCTTTCATTAATCGTTTATCATTGCTTTTATCACCGATTTCGCATTTGTATTACAGCGTTGCAAGCAATTCGGGTATCGGGCACAAAGCTCCTCTCGCCTTTTTATGCCATCCCATATTTTTGCTTACAACTACGGGATATCAATGATTCAAACGCAAGCCCATCCCCTACCGCTAACTCGTTTGTTTTATTGGTAGCCGTTAAAGCCGTATTTTTTCATTATCTCGGGGTAATTTTTAAATGCGTAGTTCACGTCGCAAGCACCCGAAACCGCGCCGCCGAAGCCGTAAACGTCGCCCATATACTGCCACATTGAATAGGTCTTGCTGTACTCGTCAATTTTTCTGTCAACGAACGAGTCCACGTCAACGCCATCCGCGGCATAGCGCGCGAACCACACGTCGTAGAGCCGAAGCGTCTTTTCGCTGTTGTATATGTTATAGAGCATATTATTGTTGGTGTAAAGTCCGGGATAGAAGCCAAGCTCGACCGCCCTCTGCATAAACGAAAGAGTGATATCCATTATCTGCTGCTCTGTAAACTGCGAGGGATAGTAATTCGCGCCTGCATAGTTTTCAAGGTCAAAGAACACGGGATATTCCAGCTTTTTACCCTTCAGCCAGCCCGCAACTCGCTCCGCATCCGCCCTTGCGCCGTCGGCATCCTCTGAAAGAGTAAAGAAATATACTCCTATATCGAGTCCCGCCGCACGCGCGGCTGCATAGTATTCTTCAAAGCGAGAGTCAAGAGTTTTGTTAAAGCCGACTCGAAGGATAACGAAGTCCACTCCCGCATCCGCGAGTGCTTCGAAATCAACGTCATTCGAATGGTGTGAAAGGTCAAGTCCCCACGCAGATGCCTTGCCCTTGCCGTCACCGGCAGAGCCGGTAAAGATATCGGAATAGAAAACGTAGTCTCCTATATGCTCGGAGCCGCACCTGTCACAGGTGTAAACGGTGTATCCCGTCACGTTGATATTGGGGCGAACGTATCTCTTTGAATAAACGTGCCCTGTTGCACCAACGAAATCGCTTGTGTAATAATAACTGCATCGCGAGCATTTGTAGGTGGTATAGCCCTCTGCCTCGCATGTGGGTCTTGTTATGTATTTTTCCTCATCGTGCCCATATGGCTCGGTGTAGTCGGAAATATAGTTATAATCGCAATTCTCGCAGGAATGAATTGTATAGCCTTGCTCCTCACAGGTGGGAGAGACCTCTCTTGAAGAAAGCTCGTGCCCTGCAGGCGCTGTAAGATCGCTGACGATGCTGTAATCACATACAGAGCAAACATAGGTCGTGTATCCTTCGCCTTCGCAAGTGGGGGGTGTCACTTCCGTGCTGTAGTCGTGCCCTGTGGGCGCAGTATAGTTCGATCTAACGGTATCACCGCAGACAGAGCAAAGGCTCTCGTCATACCCCTCACCCTCACAGGTAGGGGAAATAGTACTCTTCGTATATGTGTGCGCAAGGGGCGCAACGAAATCAGCCTCAAACTGATATCCACAGCTCTTACAGGTGTAAGCGGTGTATCCCTTGCCCTCGCAGGTCGGCTCGTGGATTACCTTTTCACAAGAAAAGTGTGTGCATTCCTTCGGTATGACGCTGTAAACGAGAATACCGAGCACAACGAGCGCCGCCGCAAGCACGATGATGAGGATCACGTTGTTATCTTGCTTGTTTATAGCCTTATCTTGTTTATCTTTCATATTGTCTCCAAAAAAGTATTATTCCGCAGCGGCAAGATATGCCTTCTGCTCTTCTGAAAGAACGTCTATGGTGATGCCGTTTGCGCGAAGCTTGATCTCTGCCACCTCGCGGTCGACCTCTGCGGGCACCGCATAGACCTTATTTTCAAGCTTTCCGCGGTTTTTGACGAGATATTCAAGACCCTTTGCCTGAATGGCGAAGGACATATCCATGATCTCCGCAGGATGACCGTTGCCTGCCGCAAGGTTTACAAGACGTCCCTCGGCAAGAAGGTTGAGAATTCTGCCGTCGGGCATTCTGTAGCCGCGGATATTCGGCTTTCTCTGCCACTGTTCAACTGCCATATCAGCAAGGGCAACCTTGTCGATCTCAACGTCAAAGTGACCGCTGTTCGAAAGAAGCGCGCCGTCCTTCATAACCTCAAGATGCTCGCGGCGAATAACGTCCTTGCAGCCCGTAAGTGTCACAAAAATATCGCCAATTTTTGCCGCCTCGTCCATAGTCATAACGGAAAAGCCGTCCATCGTCGCCTCAAGAGCCTTGATGGGGTCGATCTCTGTGACGACAACTATTGCGCCCATACCCTTTGCGCGCATCGCCATACCCTTACCGCACCAGCCGTAGCCCGCGATAACGACGACCTTGCCCGCAATAATGAGGTTAGTGGAGTTCATAATTCCGTCAAGAGTGGATTGACCCGTGCCATAGCGATTATCAAAAAGATGCTTGCAATCGGCATCGTTAACGTCTATCATAGGGTAGTCGAGAAGTCCCGCGCGCTCGCGCGCAAAAAGACGGTGAATACCCGTCGTGGTCTCCTCACATCCGCCAATGAGATTTTTGGCATATTCTCTGCACTCGCCGTGGATGAGATGCGTCAGATCTCCGCCGTCGTCGATCATAAGATCGGGGCAAAGAGAAAGAGTCTTTATAAGATGCTCCTTGTATTGTTCCTCGCTTACTCCGCGCCAAGCATTGACCTCGAAGCCCTCTGCGACAAGAGCCGCCGCAACGTCGTCCTGCGTAGAGAGGGGATTACAGCCGGTCACCCAGACCTCTGCACCGCCTGCGCGAAGCACCGTCGCAAGGTAAGCGGTCTTTGCCTCAAGGTGAATGGACATTGAGATCTTCATTCCCTTAAACGGCTGATTTTTAATGAAATCTTCCTTTATAGTATTAAGTATGGGCATATAGGATGCCACCCAGTTGATCTTGTCCCTGCCTAAGGGCGCAAGACTGATATCCTTAATATCACTCATTGTGAAAATTCTCCTTTTTAGCTTTTGTTGTAAAAATATCAATATATAATAATTTTACCATAAATCCCTCCGCTTTGCAATAGGTTCCGGGATTTTTCTTGCTTCAGGTATAGTTAATAATTTGGATTATACCTCAGGGTATAGTCAACATAAACAATAAGAACTTCAAGGCGGGGATTTTCCCCGCCTTTTGTATATGTTTCTCCGGTAAAAAAGTGCGGTGGAAGCAAGGCACTGTACTGTGGGATTGTGTCGTTATCGCTTGTACAAAAACAAGACCTGAAGGGATGTCTTCAGGTCTTTATTATTTCTTCTGCTAAGGAGAGGAGGGTATTTTTATCGTTTAACTCGGGGTTTTCGATCACGGTGCGCAGGAGGATGCCAAGCAGGGTGCCTATCTGTCTTCGATTGCCGTTGCAGAGGGGGATGAGGTCATTGCCGTTCACTGCAAGGTCGGCAAGGGTGAGGCAGCGGCCCTTGCTGCTTTCTTCGTTGACGATCTTTTTGAATTCTTCAAAGTGGGAAATATTTCCAAAATATTCGCACATTTCGAGTGCGAGTGGCAAAATATTCTCGTAAAGGTACAAAAATCTGCGCGCGGTGGCGGAAATGGGGTCGTTATACGTGTTAATATCGAAATCCTTGACTCGCGAGAGCCTCAAAACAAGCTTTTGCTCGCTATTTGAGAGGCGCAGGGAGGTAAGTAGGGTTTGTCTTTCGTTTTCGTTGAGCTCCGAAGCAACAGCGGCAAGTCGCGTGGCGTAATTTTCGGGAGAAAGTGTACTTAGCTTTTGTATACATTCAACAGAGGGCGCTTTGGTTTCGAAAAGTGCGCTCCAGATGCCGTTTTCTATCATTTTCGAGAGGGAATAGGTCAATGTCTTTGATGCGAGCATTTTTTTGAGCTCTGCGCCGATGCGCTCTCTTGCTATTTTTTTGAGCAGGTGGGTGCACGTGGCGGTTGCCGCGAGGGTCTTTTCTTCAATTTCAAAGCCGAGCTGCGCAGAGAAGCGGTATGCGCGCAAAATTCGCAATGCGTCCTCGGAAAATCTTATTTCGGGGTCACCAACGGCGCGAATTATTCCGTTTTTGAGGTCTCGCTTGCCGTAGAAGGGGTCGGTTATACCGTCATTTTCGTTCCACGCCATTGCATTTACGGTGAAATCGCGGCGGGAGAGGTCATCGGCAAGCAGGGTGGAGAATTTCACGCTTTCGGGGTGGCGGCTGTCGAGATATTCGCCGTCGATGCGGTAGGTGGTTATCTCCACGGGGTATGTTTTTTCGTTTTCCTCAAAGAGGACCGTTACGGTGCCGTGCTTGATGCCTGTCGGTATCGTGCGGTGATTTTTGAAGACCTCAAGGGTTTGCGCGGGCAGGGCGCTCGTGGTCACGTCCCAGTCGAAGGGCTCCTTGCCGAGAATGCTGTCACGGACAGCACCGCCTACCGCGTGTGCCGTATAGCCTGCGCTGATCAGCGCGTTTATGCAGTTTTTAACGTATTGGGGGCAGTTCACGGCGGTGGTCTCCTTTCGTGATCTAAAGTAAATGCAAAGTGCAAAATTGGGGTTTATCGGGATATTGAAGAAATATCTTTGCCTATGAAGAGGGGAACTCCCTCAGGCTCGTACCTCGCCAGCTCCCTCTGCGATGCGGGGTTCCCCGAAACGAGCGTAGCCGAGTTTTGGGGG
>CALGCW010000175.1 GCA_937884385.1 uncultured Clostridia bacterium
TGGAGGAAACAAAATGATGAGAAATTGAAAGAACAAAATGAAAGAGAAAAAAGAGAATGGGCGGTTACTCTTATCGACGAGCGAAGCGAGTAGATGGTCAGAGTAAACGACTATGTAGGTTTTTAGGGTTTTTCTATATGAGAAAAAACTCAAAGGTGTGAGCAAAAAGCTTACGCTAAAAAGTGTGACGAAATGCTTTAATACAGATTTTAGTTACACGAGAAAAATTGACGGTGCTACCGCGTCATAAATACAGGTGGTGTGATTTTATCTTTAACTAAATTTTTTATATAGGAGGTGAGTATTATGGGACGAAATAATCATTCTTTAATATATCAGGCGCAAAAAATCTTAGAGGAAAAACTGCGCATCGGAATATCTAAGCATCAAATGAAGATAAGTGGCGAAGATTTTACTCGGCACATATTTTCTTGGTCGACGTATAACTCTTATATGAAGCATATTGGATATTTCATTAATTATGTACGTGAACATCAACACGAATTACTTGGACGGAAAGTGCGAACGATTGAAGAGTGTAAACCATTTGTTGATAGATTTATTCAGCATAATATAGATCGCGGACTTTCATCCTACACAATAAAACTGCAAGCATCCGCTCTTGCGAAGCTGTATTCCTGCAGAGCAAATGATTTTATTAAGACGCCAAGTCGACGGAGAGTGAATATAAAGCGTAGCCGATACAGTGTAGGTATGGATAAGCATTTTAATCCTGACAATCATCCTGATTTAGTAACATTTGCAAAATGTACGGGGCTCAGGAGAAGGGAGCTCGCTGCCATAACCGGCAGTGCTTTATTCAAAGATGAAAATGGAGTATATAAGCTACGTGTAGACAAATGCACCAAAGGTGGTAAGATGCGTGAAACAGTAATCTTTTACGAGAATCAAAGGGAGTTAGATACTATTATTCGATTGTGTAAAGAAAGCGCTAACTCACGTATTTTCAAAAAGATCCCTGTAGCAATGGATGTGCATTATTACAGGGGATTGTATGCCAAGTTTTACTATAAGTGCATAGCAAGACCTATAAATCAAATAAAAAACGAGCGTCTGGTAGTATATAAAAATAGAGCTGTTGCTTCATATACAACTAAAAATGGGCGCAGGAGTACATCAAAATACAATCAGATTTGCAAAGAACTAAATTTGTCTCCAAGTGCTAAAGGTCTACGTGACGTCAACTCTGTTTATTACTGCCGAAATGACCTTAAGAATGTTGCATACGATAGACGAGCTATGTTTGAGGTGTCATTATCACTCGGGCATAATAGAGAAGCTGTTATTGCGGAGCATTATTTGTACTGAGTAAAGAAAAAGGCGGTCAAATTGACCGCCTTGTGGCGTCCCGGACTGGATTCCAACCAGCGACCTATCGCTTAGGAGGCGATTGCTCTATGCAACTGAGCTACCGAGACTTATTTGATTGCTTTAAGATATACAAAACCCTTAAAATACAAAGGTGTATGTTTTTGGGTGTAAATTGGGTGTAAAATTGAGATTTCAAAATCTGCAACACCAAGCGCACCAAGGGGTGTAGCGAGATACAATAGGACATTAGGAGGGGCTTATTATATCCATTTAACTATGGGAGCGTGTGAACATATAATACCACATCTTGCCATAAAAATCAAGGGGTAATGGGAGTTTTTCTTGAATAAAAATAATTTCAAAAACCTCTTGACAAAAGGCTATGCAATATGATACAATAATATGCCGCATAATGTCAGGTCGTAGAGAGTGGACGCGAAAAGTGAGCCACCCCTGCCTTAGCGAGTCTTAAAGAAAGAGAGGTGCTACTTCCATGTTCGCAATTATTCAGACAGGTGGAAAGCAGTACAAGGTTAACGTTGGCGACGTTCTCTTCATCGAGAAGCTTGACGTTAACGAAGGAGAAACAGTTACTTTTGACTGTGTAAAGGCTTTGTCCGACGGCGAAACTCTCAAGGTTGGTACTCCCAACGTTGAAGGCGCTACAGTTACTGCAAACGTTCTTAAGAACGGTAAGGGCAAGAAGATCTATGTTCTCAAGTACAAATCCAAGAAGAACGAAAAGAAGAAGATTGGCCACAGACAGCC
>CALGCW010000176.1 GCA_937884385.1 uncultured Clostridia bacterium
ACCTTGCAATCTTTTCTCACAAGTTCCAGATAATCCGGTATAAAAGTTAACATATAATCTTCAGCAGACAACGGCAGATTTTTCTCCGCTTTTGTGAGTTTAATAACGCGTAAAAATCTCATACTTATAAATTTTATCATGTAGGGCGTTACAAATGTGTTACAAATCCGGAAGCACCTCAAAAAAATCAAAAAGGTGCACGATTTCTCGCACACCCTTTGTGGTTGTATTTAATTATTCTTCGTCAGTGGTTTCGGCTGCGTTGTTAGCGATTGCAGGAACTGCCTTTTTCTTATTGTAGTACACAACAAGGAAGATGGCAACACCGGAAGCGATGAGAGAGAGGATCGCAATGATCATCGGAAAAGATCCTTCACCAAAGATAGAGCCGGTACCGCCGTTTTTAATTTGAACGCGGTTACGGTCATTATAGGTAGAATTTCCCATATCGCAGTTGACGAAGGTTGGACCATCGCCTTCAAAATCTACGTTGATGGTATAATTACTATCCGAGAGCGTACCGATATTGTTGTTCAAGACACAATCGGTAAAGATTGTTTTAGTGTCAGAGCTGCAATGAAGGACGTTCGACTTGTTGTCGGTGAAACGAGATCGGGTAACCGTGATATCCTGATTAACGCAATCGATGATATACCCTACGTTGTTTTGGGTAAAAGTACAATTGTCAATAGAAATCTGAGAGCTTCCGATATACGTATCAACATCAATCAAACAGGTTTCCTCACCGGGAAATTCTGCGACATCCCCATTTCCTATAAAGTCGGTTTCCTTAATAAACATCTCTCCGTCTTCAATGGTAATGATTGATCTTGCTCCCACCGTACCGTCAGCCTCTTTCTTCTTACCGTTGCCGACAACCTTACACTTGTTCATCGTAACAGAGCTGTCGTAGGCGTACAAAGCCGCGCCGCTACCACTGTCATACGTAAATTGGTTGCCCTCGAAAAGCACGTTATCGAAGCTTGCCGTGCTATCCTCAATATAAATTCCTCCGCCTAATGCATAGATGCCGAAAGAGGTGGCAGTGAAAGAGTTGTTCTTGTTGTTAATAAAGCCACCACCATTCATGGTGAACTTTGCGCCGTCATAAACAGCAATGCCGGCACCGTAATCCCCGTCTGCAACGTTGTTCACGATTTTTACGTTATTGAGCGTTACCTTTGCATCGTCCTGAATATGAATACCGCCTGCGCCGCCATCGTTGTTACCGCCGGTGATGGTGCCAAACGTAGCGTTGGTATCGTCGGCTCTTGCGATCGCATCGCCGCTCTTGCCACCGTTGATAATCACATCTGCTTTTTCGTCAATGTAGATGACCTCGCCGTCAAACTGGTTTCTGTCCCCAAGACCGCGGTCTATTGTGTGACCGTTCATGTTGAGCATAACTCTTGCTTTTTCGGGAATATAGATTGTATCTTCCGGGAAGCCTACGCCGTCATCGTCACCGAACACACCCTCCTCGTTTGCCTTCCAGTCTGCAAAAAGATCAACCACGATACGGTCATATTGATTATTGTCCAAATATTTACTGTCCTTGGCTTTCTCCATAGCGAAGTTCCAGCCTGCTTCAAAAGAAGTGTAGTCCTCGATCTTAACCGGGCCGTCCTTTGTCAGACCGCTGACGGTCATTACGGGCTCGTCTGCGGCAAATGCGGTAATCGAGAGTGCGCCTGCCAACAAACAGATCGTCATAAGAATTGCAAAAATCCTCTTCATAGGTAAAATTCCTTTCTGTTTTCTTGATGCTAAGGCATCATTTTTGTTTACTACGCCCTTATTTTAGCATAGGAAGCGGTACAAATGGGTTACAAATATAAATTTTTTTAATTTTTTTATGATTTGTAACACCTTTGTAACGCTATGTGTGGTAATATAATTCGCAAACGATTCCATAGCCCGAGGGGGACAGTAAATGAAAGAGCATTCTTTGCAGTTTAGATTTCTTATGACCGTCATGTCCGCGATACTTATCATCACGGTTTTTGTTGGCGGCTTCAGTATTTATGAAGTAGACAACTATATTCAGAAGGAAACGCAGAATCTTGTCGAAGTCACGTGCGAAAACGAAGCAGTAAAAATCAATAATATCTTTAAAGGTATGGAAAAATCGGTAAGAATCATGGAAAATTACGTGCTTTCCTTTTTTACCAACGAAGATGATATTGAAAATCCGGAAAGACAAAATGAAGTCCTTCAATTTGCAGACAAAATGTTTGTAAACATAGCGAAAGATACCGAAGGCGCAATTGCTTACTATTTCCGCCTGAAACCCGAATTGTCAAACAACACCGCAGGTATATTTTACAGTCAAACAGACAAAAGCGAAGAATATGTCCGCTTAGAACCTACAGATCTAT
>CALGCW010000177.1 GCA_937884385.1 uncultured Clostridia bacterium
CCTTACCAAAAATCACACAAGAAAAGGCGGGGTAATCCCCCACCTTTAAGCTTTTTAGTTATTGATAGTACGTCACCGTACCATCTTTGGCAATCGTGCCGTCGGTGCAATTAATCACGAAATCTGAAGAATCCATTCTCCAATGGTCATATTTTTTAATTGCTTGCCATTCTTTTACAGTACCGTTATAGTTTAGTTTTTTTATGTTTGGGGAGTCAGTAAAAACATTCATATATATTAGTTTTACGCTATTTGGTATGGTTATGGACTCTAAATGGTTGTTATATGCAAATGTACACGGACCAATATCCGTAATTCCTTCTGGAAGAATAAATTCTTTCTCTGTTTTGCCTGCAGGGTAACACCAAATTATTGTTAGCTTTTTATTGTAAAGTATATTATCAACAACAGTTAGATACGGATTATCTTCATCAACAATTATCGTCGCAAGAGACTGACAATTTGCAAATGGCGCTGTGATACAATTTTCAAGCGAAAAAGGCAATACAATCTTGCTTATTTGAAAACAAGCTCCGAACGCAGTAGTTCCAAGTGTTGTAATAGTATCAGAAAATACAACGTTTGATAGGCTTTCACACCAAAGAAAAGCATCGTCATCAATTTTCTTTAATTTTGAGGGAAACTCGACAGATTGCAATTCATCACAATGAGCAAATGCTTCTTTTCCAATATATACCAGATTGGGTGGAAAATCGATATCCTTCAGAGAATAACAATATCTAAAAGCAGAATCTGGTATTTGCAAAATATTTTCACAATTTTCAAGACCATATACCGAAGTCATTGATGCGCAACCATCAAATGCACCCTTGCCTATAGTTCTGACCGTGGGAGGGATTGTGATAGTTTTGATATCTGCGTTTGCAAACGCATTATCTCCAATGCCTGTCACCGTGTATTTGCCAATTTTTGAAGGAATCGTTATATTTTTTTGTAAGGTAGAAGATGAAAATCCGGTAATCGTACAAGTTTCTTTGTTGACACTCACTTTATATTCAAATTCCGGCGAACCAAATATATTACCGAGATCAACTTTTCCAAACCAAAAGTCATGAAAGAAATCAGGCATCAATAAATACGAGATCACGCTAATAAGCACCCACACTACAAGCACTATTAATAATATTTTTTGACGCTTTTCCATAATTAGCCCTCCGTTTTAGGCACAATATTTCCACCTACATTGTACACGAAAAGGAAGGGTTTGTCAATATAATATAAATGCTAAATATATTCGCTAACACCGCAGGGGAGGGGGCTCACCTACCTCGAAATTGGGATTTGTCGCGCAGGGCGCCCGCTTTTGAAAAAGCGGGGGAAAACAACACATTGGTTTCTGCAAACATAGTGCGCGTTAACTCAAAAACATCACCCCATTCTCATATGTGTTTCCAAAAGGAATTCTGGCACAGTCCAATCCTGCAGGGCGATGCTTGAGAGTATGCAGGCAAAGAATATAGCGATGACGGCTAAGTATAATATTGTTTGGCGTAGCTTCGTTTTGCTTTTGATTTTTATTATTTTATATTTCATTCATATCACCTCGTATCAATATATGCAGGGGGAAACAAAAAATCGAACCTTTCGGTTCGATTTTTGTTTATATGATAACGGGATTTTTCTTCATATAAAAACCGCTTTCGCGTTTTTTCTCAAAGCAGGCGGTATAGAGCGCATCCGCGCGCACTGACAGCTCTTTTTGCCTTCCGTCGGGCGCGTCTGCGGGCTTTGTGACGACCTTTACGGCGCAGTCTTTTTTACGGATGTCGGACAGGTATTCTCTGCCCTTTGGACTTACACCGAGCAGCACGGCATACCGTGGCATATTCTGCAGGTCATCATTACTTATACCCAAGAGCATATAGAGTATAGCCCGTCTTATTGCGGCTCTCGTATACTTTTTTGTCTGCACGTCTTTAAGCATATCGTCAAAGGTAGCAGCCCTCGCGGCGCAATCAGTAATTCTGTTTACGAGCCCCACATCGCTTACTGCGACGTCAAGCCTTGCGCTGTCAAGCAGACGGAGGCAGAGCAATGCACCATCCTTTGCGTATTCGAAGGATGATATCTCTTCCCTTTTCAGTATCTCAAGCGTGCTATCGGGTACGAACTCGGATATATCATTGACGTTTCCCTGCGCGAGTTTCTCTCTTATTGCGCTTGCACTTGGCAGCTTGCCGAATTCAAGCGCTGTGTCATTGTATAGATTTCCCTCTCGTTTTATGGGGCATATTTTCATATCAAATCCGCTTTTTATAATGGCTTTTGTATATTCGATACCCAGAATATCATTGGAAAGTATATTATCTGCTCCGCACTCGTTTTTCAGAAGCTCAAAGTATGCCGCGGCGCTTGGCTCTTTCCCCGCGCTTTCTGCGCATTTTGCTTTAAACTCATCTGAAGCGGCAATTTTTGCGATCCTCATTATTTCCTGCGCATCTGCGCTCTCCGAGCCGAAGCAGAGCTTGTCCACGCCCACGCCCCTCAAAATATGCACGCCTGCGGACGCAAAATACTCCGCACTTGCAAGGCAGAACGGCACGGGAAGCTCAAGTACAACGTCCGCCCCCGCCCGCAGTGCCATCTCTGCGCGCGCATATTTGTCCAAGACGGCTATCTCTCCGCGTTGGGTCAAATGACCACTCATTACGCAGACTATAGGCTCGTTTGAAATTCTTTTTATCTCGTTTATCTGGTGCAGATGTCCCGTATGGAAGGGATTGTACTCACAAATAACGCCAAATGCCATTTATAAATTCTCCTTTTTTGAAAAATCTATTGAAATTGTAAAATTTATAGTGTATAATATATCTGTTAATAAAATTTTTGGAGGTTCATTTAAATGAATGTACTCGTTGTAAACGCGGGCTCAAGCTCGCTCAAATATCAGCTTTTTGACACCACTAACGGTGATGTTATCGCAAAGGGTCTTTGCGAAAGAATCGGTATCGACGGCAAGCTTACTCACAAGCAGCTCGTTAAGGGTATCACCTATTCCGCAGACATTGCAATGCCCAATCACACTGAGGCTATGAAGGCAGTTGTTGACGCGCTCGTTCACGCTGAGCACGGCTGCATCTCCTCAATGAGTGAGATCGAAGCAGTAGGTCACAGAGCCGTTCACGGCGGTCAGTATTTCTCTCAGTCAGTTATCCTTACTGACGAGGTTTATGACATTCTTGACAAGAAATGCCGCGATCTTGCTCCCCTTCACACCCCCGCTTCCCTTCAGGGTATTCAGGCTTGCCTTGACATCCTTCCCGGCACGCCCCAGGCTCTCGTTTTCGATACTGCTTTCCATCAGACAATGCCTGAGGAAGCATATATGTACGGTGTTTCCTATGATCTTTACGAGGATTACGGCATCCGTCGCTACGGTATGCACGGTACGTCTCACCGCTTCGTTGCAGGCGAGATGATCAAGCTTCTCGGCGGTAAGGCTGAGGGTACGAAGATCGTTACCTGCCACCTTGGAAACGGTTCTTCCATCTCCGCAGTTAAGGACGGCAAGTGCATCGATACAACGATGGGCTTCACTCCCCTTGCAGGTACAATTATGGGTACTCGCTGCGGCGATATAGACCCTGCCCTTGTGACTTACATTATGGAAAAGAAGGGCTACTCCATTGACGAAGTTAACAGCTATCTCAACAAGAAGTGCGGTTTCCTCGGTATTTCCGGTGTTTCCTCTGACTGCCGTGACCTTGAGGCAGCCATCAAGGAAGGCAACCACAGAGCACAGCTTGCTATCGATATACTCAAGTATCAGATCAAGAAGTACATCGGCTCTTACGCTGCTGCTATGGGCGGTCTTGATGCAGTTGTATTCACAGCAGGTATCGGTGAAAACACACCCAAGATCCGTGCGGGCGCTCTTTCCGGTCTTGAATTCCTTGGAATCGAGCTTGACCAGGAAGTAAACGCTAACACAATGGGCTGGACAGGTCTTACAAAGCTTTCAACCGACGACTCCAAGGTTAAGGTTTATATGATCCCCACAAACGAGGAGCTTGTTATCGCGCAGGATACAGAAGCACTTGTAAAGGCTCTTTAATATTTGATTTTTCTAAGGTTGCCACTTTCGTGGCAACCTTTTATTTTTTAAATCTCGGGGGTTTACGGACCTGCTTTTTCGCGTAGTCCTCGTGAAGCAGGCGAGAAAACTCCTCTTCCTTTTCGGAATACGCAATGGCGATATATTGATAAAGAAGCGCATAGGCATCATTTTGGGATATTTTGCGAATGCTTCTTCCGTCGCGCTCGGAAATGAAGCTGTGTAATCCGAGGTAGAAATCGAAAGGAGATGCAATGCCCGAGAGCGCGTATTCAAGCGAGGCTTCAAAGCCGCCGCCCTCACGGTATCGGTCAAGTATATCCGCTATTTCGCCAAGGAGGGATAGTTCCTCAAAGCTCATCCAATTTGATCTCAGCACCGTATAGGGTGCTTTTTTCGATGCCACGTAACCGTATTTGTCAGCTTTCTCGCGCAGCTTCGTTCCGTAAAGCAGCTTTAAGAAGCCAAGCTGAAGCATATCGCAAGCGAAGTATGCTTCATCAAACGAACGGCGGAAGGATGCCATATCCTCATATGGCAGTCCTGCTATAAGATCAAGGTGGACGTGGATATTGCCAAGTGACTTGATGCGCGCTGCAGCATCTATTATTTTTCGTGCGTCGAGGTGACGGGAGACCGCTTCAAGAGTCTTTTCGTTGGTGCTTTGCAGCCCTATTTCAAGCTGAATTTTTCCCTTGGGCATTTGCGAGAATATTTCGAAGCTTTCCTCGTTCAAGAGATTTGCACAAATTTCAAAATGGTAGTTCTTCGTGAATTCATCGGAAAGCAGGGCGCGCCAGATCGCGTTTGCGCGGCTTGCGTTGAAATTGAAGGTCCTGTCGACGAATTTTATTATCTTTATTTTAGTATCCAAGGTCTCAAATGCGCGAAGGTCCAAAAGAGTCTGCTCCACAGTTTTATAACGCAAGCCGTCACTTGCCGAGGAGAGGCAATACGCGCACTTATAGGGGCAACCGCGTGAGCTTTCATAATAGAGCATCGTTCCACCCGCATAGTCTCCGTCGCGATAGAGTATACCCTCGTCTCTCATTACGCTCGGGATGGCGCCGTCGATCATTTTGGGAAGGCTTCTTCCCTCTTTTATCGCATCGCAGATGCGGACGATCGCATCCTCACCCTCACCTTGCACTATATGATCTATAAAGTCAAAATCAAAGCGTGACGGCTCAAAGCTGACCTCGGGACCGCCCAAAACCACCTTTGAATCGGGCAAGAGCGCCTTTAAGTCAGCGGCAATATCGAGCATAGAGGCGATATTCCATATGTAGCACGAAAAGCTGTAGACTTCCGCTTTCTCGCCGACAAGATGCGAGAGGATGACCGAATTTCTGTCTTTTAAATTGTATTCGCATAAAGCGACCTCATATCCTGCCCTCTCAAGCGGTGCGCGAAGGCATCTGAGCGCAAGACAGGTGTGAGAATATGAGCCGTTAAGGCCAAATAATACTACTTTCATTTATTCACCGTTTTTATGTAAATTTGGATTTATCTATAAAATGCAAAATTCAAAATGCAAAATCAAAGGGATCGCCCAATTAATCGCGTCTCGACCTTTATTTTGCACCTTGCATTTACAATTTTGCATCTCGCGCTCTGCGCGACAAATCCCAATTTAGATTTATGACTATATTATACCATCTTTTGGGATAAATTCAATTATTTTGGAAAATTTTCTTGCAAAAGTCGTCGGTAAATTGCTCTTTTGCTTTGAAGTCCATTGCAGAGCCGTATATTTCCTCTAAAATGAAGTGGTATTTCTTGATTTTTTCAAACTCCGAGAGCGCAAGGGAGAGAGTATCATCTCTGACTCTTACAGCCGCGCGGTATTCCCCTCTTATTTCCGTTATCATTGCTGCATCGGTGAAGCGTTTCATATTCACATTTCTTGCTTCACCGTTTGCTTCATTGGATATTTCAAACGTCAGTCCCGAGGACGTGGCACACAGGACATCCGTTCGCTCCGGAATTATCGGATTTGGGGATATACGCACATCGGCACCCGCTTTTTCAAGAGAGGTGAGCATCGCTTTCATAAAGAAATGCGCGGTGTCAAAATAATCGTTCACGCGGTAATATACCGTTGCACCTTCACGATAAGTATCAAAGTCGCGCAGTCCGCGCATTCCAATCGAGCGAGTTAAAAGATGCTCCTGTATGTTTTTTCCTTTTTCGATGCTTTCAACAAATCTCTGCGTGAATTTCTCAATTTTATCAAGCCTTACGTAGGGCTTGACGATCCTTTCGATGGCATAGCAGACCTCTCTGTAAGCAGATAGATAGGCATAGGCATTTTTAAATCCCTTGCTTTTTCTCTCAAGTGCTTCTTCTATCACGCGGCGGCTTGATCTGAGCATTTTTTCGTTCAAAAACGTTCCAAGGTCGACTATCGTTTCTATAGCACCGACCGCCTGCGGCTCAAACACGTGTGGGGACGTGCCGTCGAGGACGGCAAGCTTCATTTCCTTCACTATTATTCCGTCAAGGCTGTCAGCATCCGACGAGCAGTATATATATCTTACGCTCATCCCCCTTTTTTCCGCCTCGGCGGCGATCCTTTTCATAAAAAATGCCTTCCCCGTGCCGCTTCCGCCCTTGATGACATATATTTTTTCAAAAAGTGCTCTGTTGAAGGTCTCGTCGTAATAGGAACAAAAGCCGCCGCCCGAATTTGAAGCAGCAAAATATTTTTCAGACATATTCTATCCTCCGCATATTTATTTCAGTATAAATTTATGAAAAACACGGAGTTTTTGTGAAAATGGGGATGTGTGCTTCAAATTTTGATTTGTAGGGGAGTTACTTTGCGTAAGAAGTGTTACTTTTTTCGAGAAAAAAGTAACCAAAAAAGCTTTAATCAGCTTCGCGGC
>CALGCW010000178.1 GCA_937884385.1 uncultured Clostridia bacterium
CTCCGTTCGACTTGAATGTGTTATGCACGCCGCCAGCGTTCATCCTGAGCCAGGATCAAACTCTCGAATTATTTGTATTAAAATCACTTCTCATCGAAGTGTTCCAATCTTTCTTCGAGCTTTCTTTCTTAGCTTCTTTTACTTTTGTTTGAGTAGTATTCTCTTTCAGAATTTTACGAGATCTTTTTTCGCACTATACTTTTTTCGCTTTGTACTTCTTCAATCTCTTGTTGTTCAATTTTCAATGACCAATTCGCTGTCCTCTAAATATACAGCTTTCATAGTATATCACAAACTCCCAAGCTTTGTCAAGTACTTTTTTAAAATTTTTAAAAGTTTTTTTAACATTTTTGCAAACACGCATAATTTTTCGAAACATCTTTAATACTAACTAAAAAATTGGAGAAAAACATATGGTCACCATTTTATTCAGAACAATCATCATATACGTTTTACTCATTCTTTCAATGAGGCTATTGGGCAAACGGCAGCTCGGTGAGCTTGAGGTCTCAGAGCTGATCACAACGATACTGATCTCCGAGATCGCCGCTATGCCCATTGCCGATCAAAATATCCCTATTTCCTATGCCTTGATCCCCTTAATAACCATAATGACATTTGAAATAGTCTTCTCTTTTCTGCTATGCAAATTTCCCACTTTAAAAAACACTCTCTCCTCACCGCCAAGCACATTAATATACAATGGCATCATCAACCAGAAGGAGCTATTAAAAAACAGAATATCAGCAGAAGAGCTAATAAGCGAGCTTCGCCTGAAGAACATCACCGATCCCAAAGACGTCAAGTATGCAATTCTTGAACAAAACGGAATGCTCAGCGTTATCCCAAAATCAGAAAACCTGCAGCCCACCCTTAAGCAGCTTGGTATAACCGACGATGAGCGCGGCATAGTTCACATAATAATTTCACAAGGAAAATGGAACGAATACAATTTAAAACTATTGAGCAAGGAGAAAACCTTCTTCGAAAGATATCTTCAAAAGAAATGCACATCCTTGGATAACGTATTTTTACTGACATTGGATGACAACTCCGGTATTAACCTTATATTAAAGGAGAAACAGATATGAAAGGACTCATTGTCAGCACTTCTCTTTTCTTGATCCTTATCATTGGAATAATCGCAAACAGCATATACGCCAATTCCGTTCATAACGATATGCACGAAATGGTTTCTAACATCTCACACACCCCCTGTAAGGAAAACGCTAAGATCATAGAAGAAATAAAAAAATACTGGGAGCACAACAAATCCATTCTCAGCATTTCCGTGAGCTTCGACTATATTGACGATCTAACAAACAAGCTTGACGCAGTTCAACAAGCCAATCATTCACTTGATAAAACACAGCTTGCCATCAATATCGAGCTGTTGCAAAACTCGATCGACGCGATAATCAGATTAGAAAACATCAAAATAGAAAACATTTTATAAAGCAAAGCAGATGCGTTAATTCACATCTGCTTTTTCTCTTTTTTGCTCCTCATCCTCGACTTGCGAAAAAACGATCACAAGAGCAAGCGGCAAAAACAAGACGCCGAGTATCCCAAACAGCTTAAATCCTACGTATATCGCAATCAACGTAAGCAAAGGATGAACGCCGAGACTCTTCCCAACTATCTTAGGCTCGATCACCTGCCTCACGACCGTCGTAACGACAAACAAGATCAAAATCCCTATTCCCAAAAAGTAATTCTTCATAAAAAGGAGAATAATTCCCCACGGCGCAAGTATCGCTCCCGTTCCGAGAACAGGCAAAAAATCAACAATGGCAATGAGCACCGCTAAAACGAACGAATAGTCCAATCCAAGTATCAAAAACCCGACAAACAGCTCTGCAAAGGTGATCAAAAATATGATCAGATATGCTTTGACATACTTTTTAAACCCATACTTTGCTTTGTCCTTCATATTGATCGCATATGAATATATGCCACTCGGAACAAGCCTCTTAAGCTTTGAGTGTATAGCTTCAAGATCCAACGTAAAGTAAAAGCACGCTACTACGGTAATAAGGCTTACGAATAAAACATTCGGCAGCGTAGTCACAACACCCGCCGCAAGATCAGGCACTGCTGAACCGAGCTTTGCGAGCAGATCATCCCAAATGCTTGTCAAAAACACGTCCACCTTCTCTACGATACTGTCAAAAAGACCCGTGTTTTCAAGATTACTTATTATAGGAAGCTTTTGAGTGATATTGCTTAGATAATCAAACAAACCCTCGAAGTATCTTGCAATTTCATCCGCATTTTCAGTTAGATATGATAATAGCCTTTGCACCTCAAAAAGAAGTCTGTTGATCACCAAAAAAGCAAGAGTCATTATCAACACGAGCAAAATGCTCAACATAACAAAAGCGCATATCCTTCTTGGCAGCTTTATCCTATCGCTCAACTCGCAAGCAAGGGGATAAATAAGACAGGCGATTCCCCACGAGATAAGAAACGGAACAGTATATGCGAAAAAATACTTAAAAAACAAAATAAGCAACACCGCAAGCACACACCAACAAAAAAGCTTTGCAGCCAGGTCCTTGTAATTTATCTTTATCATTTTTCCCTCCACCGATTTTACTTTATTATATACATTTTTGCCTTTTATTTTTCAGCAGCATGAATATTTTCTTGTTTGCGTCAAAAAATATAAATAAATTAACAGTTGAGGGAGTTTTTATGAATAACAGAATACTAAAGCTTGATGCAAGACTGATCTCCGCAGCCTCCGTAGTAGGCCACAAGGAACACGAAGGACCTCTCGGCTCTTGCTTCGACATATACGATAATACGGACAGATTCAAACAAAAGACCTGGGAAAAAGCAGAGAGCGAGATGCAGAGATTGGCACTAAAAACAGCTCTCGGTAAGCTTTCCCTTTCTGATTCTGACATAGACGCATTATTTGCCGGGGATCTGCTCAATCAGTGCGTAAGCTCTGCTTACGGCTTGATAGATTTCGATATTCCCTATTTCGGCCTGTACGGTGCCTGCTCAACCGCGGTAGAGGGACTTATTCTTTCTTCTCTTTTGGTATCAAGCGGATATCTCAATAAATGTGCCGTTGTTTCTTCATCTCATTTCTGCTCGGCAGAACAGCAATACCGTACTCCGCTTGAGTACGGCGGTCAAAGATCTCCCACAGCACAATGGACCGTCACGGGCGCAGGCGCATTTATCGTGGATAAGCAAGCAAACAACGCGTCCTCCGTAAAGATAACAGAGGCTCTTCCGGGCATAGTCATCGACAAAGGGGTGAACGATGCCTCGAATATGGGCGCAGCAATGGCACCCGCCGCTATAGATACACTATTACGGTATTTCAAAGCGACCACTACCACAGCGTGTGATTACGACGCAATATTCACGGGGGACCTCGGATTTGAGGGCAGCTCGATTCTGAAGGAATTTATGAGCGCCGAGGGTTATCCTATAGATAGCAACCACTACGATTGCGGAAACCTGATATTCGACCGTGAATACCAGGATGTCCACTCGGGCGGCTCGGGTTGCGGCTGCTCCGCCACCGTGGCAGCATCCTTTATTATCCCAAAATTGAGATCGGGCGAGCTGAAAAATGTACTGCTCATAGGCACGGGCGCAATGATGAGTCCCTCAAGCCTGAAGCAGGGGCGTTCCATTCCCGCCATCGCTCATCTTATCAAATTCGAGTCCAATAATTGAGGTGTTATATGGATATATTAAAGTATATATGGTCATTTATCTTTGGCGGACTTCTCTGCCTTATAGCTCAGATCCTTATCGACAAAACAAAGCTGACACCTGCTCGGATTCTCGTTTCATACGTGGTCGCAGGCGTAATACTCGGAGCGATCGGCTTTTACGGTCCCTTCGCTGAATTTGCAGGCTCGGGCGCAACGGTTCCCTTGACCGGCTTTGGAGCAAATATTGCTAAAGGCGTAAAGGAAGCGATAGATACCGACGGCGCCATAGGCATCCTCACCGGCGGTATGAAGGCGGCAGCGGGCGGTACGACCGCCGCACTCTGCTTCGGATATATCGCCGCCATTTTCGCTAAAGGTAAGGGGCAGAAATAGGTTTCTGACATTCTCATTCCACAATGAATCACCTCACTTTATCGGGAGGAAAAGAAAAGAGCGTCTATCTTTACGATAGACGCTCTTGGCGTTCTGATATTAAGTGTATTCTATTATTATCATATTAGGTTAGAGGAACGGAAATATTAAAGTAATCATACAAGTCCTTAGATTCTGTTTCACCCTCAAAAACAAACTCCGAGTCGTCAGTCTTCTTAATTACAAATCCGTACCAACCATCCTCTAAAATTTCACAGTTTTCTTGTTTTGTCCATCCGGCATCAGGAAAATAACCTTTATTATTTGTCGAAATCTCATTGTCAGTTAATGCTAAAGCCCAATCGTAGTTAGCGTTATCCTTGATAGAAACAGTAGTTCCCTTTGTCAAATATAGATTGATTTCAGAAGATGCTCTATTTTTACCATTAAAACCTGCTGCAAATACATTGCCGTACTTTAAAGAAACTGATAGCGTTTCTGTATTAGAACTGTCGCCACTATCATCGTCATCGCCTGCGTAGTTGTTGGGAATTTTTGCAAGACATTCATAAATGAGATCCGCAATTATGTCATGACCTGCGGCATTTGGATGTAATCCATCGGGATAATAATTTTTATCCTTGGGATCAAGAGTACATTCGGTAAACAAGTCTATAACTGGTAGTGAATATTTTCCACAAACAGCTTTAATTGCGTCAACATAATCACCAAGTGTAGCACCCACACCGTTAGGTTTATCATCAGAAGCAAACTGTGTACCTAAAATCTTACTCGTACCAAATCCGTATCTATGCAAAGGCGTAACGAAAACTAACTGGCTATTGGGATAAGCATTCCGAATACCATTAACAACTACATCCAATGCACCATAAAAAGAAGTATCAGATGTGTCATTTATAGATCCGAGGGGAGTTTCGTGTCCATAGTCATTCGTGCCCATAAAGATAACGATAAGATCTGCATTAGGAATAGTATGCCAACGATTTATAAGGGGAGTATTGCTTATGCCGTAGTCAGACTCTGCACTGATGCAAGAACCAGCAATACCCATGTGAGTAATAGAACTAAACTCATTCAAATCATTTAGATACTGATGGTATGATTTCGTAGTTCCAACACCATAAGTGATACTATCACCAACGAAAACAACGTTCGAATCCTTCCAAGGGAACTCCTTGGGTATCCAAGAGTCAAGACCAACAGTAACCTCATTGTTTTCAACAAGCCAGTAAGCAGTACCATCGTTTAAGGTATACTTATAACACTCTTTACCGTTTACTGTTCCCTCTTCAATCATGCCTTCAAGACCAAGCTCCTTAAGCAGCTCATTGGATAGTTCCGTCGGAGGAACAAGGTATTGTCCTGCGATGTAGTAATCTCGAATCTGTGTAAGCTCTTGCTGAGCTACAGAGTCATTTGCCCTATTGATAAAGGATGTATAGCTCACAACTGTAACTGTTGCGAGAATGCTAAGTATAGCTATTACAACCAACAACTCTACAAGAGTAAAGCCCCGTTTTTTAGACGTAGATTTTTTCATAATATAACACTTTCGCGTTTAAACCCGTCGGGAAATTACGCGGATATTATACCATATTATGAAAATATTGTCAAGTATTTGATATCTTTTGAGCAATTTGAGCAACGAAACAAGCAAATTCAGCTTTCATACGCTCCTGCTTCAGCCTTTCCTCTCTTGCTTTCAGTTCCTCGTTTTCTTGCTCAGTTATAGGAAAAGGCGCTTTAGGATATTCGTTAGGTCTTGGTCCCTTTTTCAAGAACAGATTGCCCACGGTGGATTCAAGTGCTTTCAGATGATACACACCCTGCATCCACATCATTTCGTTTTCGCGCCTTGTCCTGAGCTCGTGTGCCTTGCGATAAAATTCAACAAGCCTTACGTCCTTGTACCAAAATTCCTCATAGGTCATTCCGATACTCATATAGTACGGGCAGGATTGATAATTTCCTTCTTCACCGTGAACCGATAAAGAGCACGCGCGTCGCAGATAGCGTCGTAGAAGTATCTGCCAAACAACAAAACGGCTCGAAAATCGAGCCGTTTCCTCATTATTTCAATTCATTCAAAAGCATCTTTTTCTCTTTTCTATAGCAGAAGTAGAAAGTCACAAGCAAGGTCAGCGCGGTAAGAAGCCACGAGATCGGGAACGCAAGATACAAAACCCTTACGTCGGCAAACCTCGCAAATACAGTATAAACCCACACGATCCTCAAAACGCAGGAGCCGAGGAACGTAATCACCAAAGCGCGGAACGAATATCCAAGAGACCTTAGCAGTCCCGAACCAACATCCATAAGTCCGCAGAAGCAATAAGGAAGTCCAATTATCATCAAGCGATACTTCGCATAATGAAGCACCTCGGGGTCGGAGTTAAAAATGCTGACAAGAGGATCGGAAAATACATAAACGAAGGTTCCAAGCAGCAAGCCTATCACAGCAACGGAACCGATACCGGAAAAGCATACCTTTTTAACTCTGTCAAATTTTCGCGCGCCAAAATTCTGTGAGCAAAACGTCATACAGGTATGATAGAACGAGTTGAGAATATTATAAATATATCCGTCAACGTTCATAGCAGCCACGTTTGCGTTTACTATTACAGGGCCAAGAGAATTGTATCCTGTCTGAAGGATCATATTGGACACAGAGAAAAGCGATCCCTGAACACCCGCGGGCAAGCCGACCTTTAAAAGGTCCACAAGCACCCTGCCGTCGATCTTCAGCTTTGTGAACACAAGCCTGCACTCATCGGTAAGCTTCGTCATATGTAAAATGACCAAAGCAGCAGAAATAAACTGCGAAGCTATGGTAGCGATTGCAACGCCCTCAACGCCCATTCCAAAGCAAAGAACGAAAATAAGGTTAAGAACGATGTTGATGATACCGCCAACCATTGAGAAAAGCAAGGGACGAACCGTATCACCCCTTGAGCGCAACACACCGGCAAAGAAGTTATACACTATATTTCCTATTGAGCCGCAGAAATATATCTTAACGTAAAGACTTGCTCCGTCAATAAATTCATCTGGCGTGTTCATCAGATGCAGAAGCGGCACTGCGATGACATTACCAATTACCGTCACCGCCACGCCAAGCATCACAGAAAGACAGAACGCGGTGTGCACGATCTTGTTGGATCTTTCCCTGTCGCCCGCGCCAATGCTTTGAGCAAGGATTACCGCAACTCCAGCGCCAAGTCCTATAAATATTCCAAGTATCATATGTATGAGCGAACCTGTGCAGCCAACCGCGCCAAGCGCATTTTTGTCCTCACAGAAATTACCCACCACGAACATATCCGCCGAGTTGTAAAACAACTGCAACACGTTCGTAAGCATAATGGGCAAAGCATATTTTAACATGTTGGGCAAAATGGGCCCATCAATTATTCTTATATTCTTTTTTGAAAAAAACGACATTTAACCATCTCCTTGATCAACCTTAACGATTATAGCACAAAGAGCCGTCTTTTTCAACCGTTTTTTTCAAAATTTCACAAAAAAGCAAGGGGCAAAAGCCCCTTGCTTTTCGAAAACTATTTAGCAATTAAAATATATATTAAAAATATGTAAATCAACCTCTAGCCTGTCTTCTCTTTTCGAAGCACGCACTGCAATAAACAGGTCTGTCTTCGGAAGGCTGGAACGTCACCTTAGCTTCAGCTCCGCATTCAGCGCAAGTAACTGTGAAATACTCACGGGGTTCCTTCTGCGCGTTCTTCTTTGCGTCGCGGCAAGGCTTGCAAGCCTTGGGCTTGTTCAAAAAGCCCTTTTCTTTGTAGAATTCCTGCTCGCCTGCAGTAAATACGAATTCTTTTCCGCATACCTTGCAAACAAGTGTCTCGTCCTGAAATTCAGCAACCTCTACAACTTTTTCTTCGTTCTCGTACATTGGTTTTGTCCTCACTTTGATTGGATTTTTATTGCCCCCGACGGATTTTGACCGCCATCTCCACACGGCGCTTTTATTAAGCTAAAGGGGTATATCGATCTGCTATGATCAGTGATCCTTAAGCAGAGTTTTTAACTTTCTTCTGATTCTGAAAATAGCATTCTCGATCGATTTTTCATTGGAGCCAAGCTTCTTCGCTATCTCCCGTGAGGAATAACCGTTGACGTAATACGCCCACACCTCGTTTTCATACTCGGAAAGACTCTTTTCGATCTTCTCCCCAAGCATTCTCTCGCTCTCGCGCATTTCAACGAGCTTCGATATCTCCGCATCGGGGTCGGAGATACTGTCAAGGTCCTCCTCACCCATAAGTGATACCCTGCCCGCCTTTTTTGCTGCGGCGCGACGGTAAGAAATCATGCTATTCGTAATACAGATTTTTGCGTAAAGACCGAATTCAACGCCCTCTCTATCTCGGTCAAAGGTAATTATTGCACGGTAAAATGCAATAAGCTCCTCTTGCTCAAGATCCTCGATATCCTCCTTGGACATCTCCTCGGTCGTATAAGTGTTAAGCGCTTTTGTAAGCAACGGCTTGTACATTTTCACAAGAGCCGTATAGGCATCCGAATCTCCCGCCACGACGAGCTCGATAAGCCTGCCAAGCTCGTTTGTATTATTTGTCGCGTTTTTCGTCATACCAAAAGCTCCATCCGTCTCAAAAACTTAACCTTATACATTAATTATACTACATTTTTCTAAAATGTCAACAAAAAACTGTCGAATTTTCTGATTTTTTTATGTTTTTTTAACAAAAATTACAAGAAAAAGTAAAATTAATCAAGCAAAAAGTTAACATTGCCTGCCAAAAGCGCAAGAGTCGCCTTATAAATACCCTCGGGTCTGCCGTAAAAGTTCTCTTTCATTCGCTCCGCGCGCTGAAGAGTATCAACGATGACCTTCGTAGAATAGATAAGCTCTCTCTTTTCAAGCATCATACATTCGATCTCGTATCTGCCGTCATCTCTCTTTGTAATGACCGCCTTTGCCTCAACACCGCGCTTCTTGAAATCAAGATAACGCAAAGCAGCAGAAAGGCTCTTGTCAAGAATTGATGAAAGAATATCGGAATTAAGCTCCCTTGCCACGTGCTTTCCCTTCTCAGAAACCGTGAACATGGGTGTGTTCTCATCTTCACCGGGAACCTCTAAAATAAGGCCCATATCCTTCATTTCATAGAAGCTCTCCGCAAAATCAAGATACATAACGTAGTCCGTCTGCATAATGATGTCGTTCAGCGTCGCATAATCAAGTGGGTAATTTATATTTTCCATAAGATACAAAACGAATATCTTAACGTTTCTTTTGCTTCCAATAGCACTCGATGCCATATCTCATCCTCCGTACCAAAAAATACTTATACATATATTTTACCATATTTTTTGTTTTTTTTCAATAGTTTTATTTGCTTTTTCATACATTTTGTGATATGATATTAATAATCACTTAAAAATATGTAATTTATTGTCGATTTTCGGCATAGAACGGAGATACTTATGATAAAGATCGCAATTTTGGGC
This sequence comes from uncultured Clostridia bacterium, assembly GCA_937884385.1. Taxonomy (GTDB): domain Bacteria; phylum Bacillota; class Clostridia; order Oscillospirales; family CAG-272; genus RGIG4608. Next base: position 9,570 of record CALGCW010000178.1, read on the forward strand.
TTCGGTGTTGTAGGAAGCGGCACCGCAGAGGTCCTCACACAAAATAAAAAGATCATTTCGGACAAGCTCGGCAAAAGTGTCGAAATAAAATACATCCTCGACCTTCGCGACTTTCCCGATTCACCCTTTGCACACAAGGTGGTACACGATTTCAATATTATTTTAAATGACCCCGAGGTTTCCATAGTTGCAGAGATGATGGGCGGCTCCCACCCCGCATATGACTTTTCAAAGGCGGCTCTCCTTGCGGGCAAAAACGTTGTCACATCCAACAAAGAGGTGGTTGCAAAGTTCGGCACAGAGCTTCTCTCCCTCGCGCGTGAAAACGGTGTCAGATATCTCTTTGAAGCAAGCGTCGGCGGCGGCATTCCCGTAATACGTCCAATCGTAAACGATCTCGCATCCAATAAGATAACGAGTATCGACGGAATCCTCAACGGAACGACCAACTATATCCTCACTCAGATGAACTCCTACGGCACTGATTTTTCAGATGCTTTGAAGGACGCACAAGCCAAGGGATATGCTGAGGCAGACCCCACCGCGGATATTGAGGGCATTGACGCCGCAAGAAAGATAGTTATTCTCTCTTCCCTTGCCTTCGGAAAAAGAATATCCCCCGATAGAATAAACACACAGGGCATCACAAAGATAACCGCAGAGGATTTTGAGATCGCCAAGGAGCTTGGATACACTATAAAGCTCATCGGGCACGCAGAAGAGATCGACGGCAAGATACTTGCGCTCGTATCTCCAAGGTTCATCCCCCTCTCAAATCCCCTTGCTCATATCAGCGACGTCTATAACGGCATCCTCATCGGCGCGAATATGCTTGATAAGGTACTGTTCTACGGTAAGGGCGCAGGTAAACTGCCCACCGCAAGCGCAGTTGTTGCGGATATAATTGACATAGCAGAAAAGATGGATAGCGACCTCACCCCCGCGATCACCTGGACGGATGCAAAAGACTCTGATATAGCGGATATCAACGATTACCGCGCACCAAGATGCATCATCAGTGACTCCCCCCTCATCGCGGATAGTGAGTTAAAGGAAAAAACACTCTTCCTCGAATACAAGACAGCCATCATAACTAAACCCATCACCAACGCAGAGCTTAACACCATCGTGAGCCCCCTGCCCGACGGAACGTATAAAGCTTACTACGTGATATAATCACCAAAGGAGGTATTATGCTTGTAAATATTACCTATTTTGACTGCAATGAGGATGCGGACATTATTTATGTTCCTGCGAATATCTATAACGAAATAGAGATATATGGACAGCAATTCTGCGATTGGCTCTCTTCCGAAAATATCGATGATGAGTATTATGTGATTATAGACGGAAGAAAATGCATCAACTTGGAAACCAACGGATTTGTCAATTGGCTTAATAAGTACGTCTGCCCAGGCAACGATAAAGCAAGTATCGTCAAACAGCATACCAAGCTTGATCCTGCGTATAAAACCGTAGACTTCTAATGATATACCAAAATACCCCTGCGGAGAACTTACTCTGCAGGGGTTTTCTTTTAACAATAAGAGCGCATATCTTTCGATAGACGCTCTTGCCGTTCTAACATATATTTATTTCTTACTCCACCAAAATAATACCCATTGAGGGGAACTCAATGCTCCCGCCAATCCCGTAGTGTGAGTTTTAGGAAGACACTGTATACACACTATATCCTCTTTGGAAATACGATTGTCATTAACGAATCTTGTAAGCCACACAGGGCTATCAAATACTTTCGAACAAAATTCCATATTTATTTCTCTTTCTCCGTTTTCACCTCGGCAGGGTTTTTGTTTATTTTTTAAGCCATCCTATAAATGCCACTATCAAAATAATAGCAAGCGGTAGAGCCACGAGCCAAAATATGACGAGGATATCACTTTCCTCAGTTTAACTTAGACGGTATTTTTGTAAATATATTGTATCATATTCCAGAAGATGTGTCAAGGGCGAAAGTATAACCAAGAATAATGCAAATCTGTGCCGATTCATCTTCCAAAATACCCCCTCGTTTCATCGGCAATTTCCCTGCTCATTTTTCCGAGAATATAGAGGTTCATCACCGTCATGCCTCCCACGGCAAAGTCTGCTATCTCCCACACCGCATCAAGGGATATAAATGAGCCGAAGAATACGAACAAAACGTAGAATATATAATACACCTTTTTCAAAATAAGGCTCTTATTCAAAAAGCAAACGCACTCCTCGCCATAATACCCCCAGCAAACGATCGTAGCGAAGGCAAAAAGAAATACCGATACGGCAAGCGGCGCCCTGCAAACGCTACCCAACGAGTGTTCAAATGCCGCAAAAACCATCAGTATAGGGTTTCCAGCATACGCGGTCGCCGCCTCAAAATTCAGCAATATAACAAAAGCAGTCATCGAGCATACCACAATAGTATCTATAAATACCTCCGCAATTCCAAGAAAGCCCTGCTCGGGCGCGGAGCTTGCACTTGATTTTGCGTGTGCAATGGGAGACGTGCCGCAACCCGCCTCGTTCGAAAAAAGCCCCCTTATGGTGCCGTATCGCAACGCCCGTGACGTTAAAAATCCAAAAACGCCACCGCCCATCGCGCTGAAGTCAAACGCACCTTTTATAATGTCTGTAAAAACCTCGGGCAACTTTTCATAGGATAAGCAAATAACCCAAAGACACATCCCAATGTATAGCAGGCTTACAAGCGGTACAAGCCTTTCGCACAATCCGAAGATCCGCTTTCCGTTCAAGAAAAATACAGCAATACATAAAACCCCAATAAGCACCCCAACCGTCACCTTATCTATGCCAAACACCTCGTCAAAAGACTCAGATATTGCGTTCGATTGAATTATACACCCCATAGTAAAACCGTTGCATAAGCAAAGGACCGTAAACACCAATGGAAACACTACCGCCAAAAGCGGTTTGCGGCGCGATTTGAAGTGATCCTCCATATAATACATCGCCCCGCCGTGCATTTCCCCCAACGCTCTTCTTCGGTGAAGCATAGCCAATACAACCTCTGCATATTTCAGTATCATCGCAAGCAAAGCACTCACCCACATCCAAAAGACAGCACCCGCACCCCCAAGCGCTATTGCCGAAGCAACGCCAACGATATTCCCAACGCCAAGAGTACCTGCAAGCGCAAAGATCACCGCCTTGATGGGCGATACTCCCTGCCCGTCCCCTTTTTTAAAAAGCTGCCTAAAAACAGTTCTGGGCTTCGTCATCGGTCTTCCCTTCATTTTTATGTAAAAATATATCGCATATACAGCCAAAAACAGGGGAACGACCGCCCCCGACAAGATTTCGTTTACACCTGCCATTTTTATCCCTCCCGAGCCCTTTTTTATATCATATAAATAGAAAAAACCGATTATGTATAAAAAATACCGCAAACGTCTATTTTAAGCGCAGATAATATGTGAACAATATGTTAACAATAACAAAAACTATTGATTTTTTGGAAAAATAGTGTAAAATATGTATTGTTAGCACTCTTTGAACGAGAGTGCCAAAATTCGATATTATTTTACTTTTTATAAGGAGGATATATTATGACAATCAAACCACTTGCAGACCGCGTCGTGATCAAGCTTACACAAGCGGAAGAAAGAACCAAATCCGGTCTTATTCTTACTGCTTCTGCGCAGGAAAAGCCACAGATCGCAGAGGTCATCGCAGTTGGACCGGGCGGACTCGTTGACGGTGTGAACGTCGAGATGCTCGTAAAAGTCGGTGACAAAGTAATTACAAGCAAATATTCGGGTACCGAGGTTAAAGCTGACGGCGTTGAGTATATCATCGTCAAGCAAAGCGACATCCTCGCTATCGTTGAGTAATTTTGGAGGGTAAAATGGCTAAAGAAATAATTTACGGACTTGAAGCAAGAAACGCCCTTTCCCGCGGTGTTGATAAGCTTGCAGACACAGTTAAAATAACACTTGGACCCAAGGGCAGAAACGTTGTCCTGGACAAAAAATACGGCACACCCCTTATCACTAATGACGGCGTAACGATCGCTAAGGAGATCGAGCTTGAGGATGCTGCTGAAAATATGGGAGCACAGCTCGTTAAGGAGGTTGCAACCAAAACAAACGATGCCGCAGGCGACGGCACAACCACCGCGACCGTTCTCGCACAGGCACTCATTCGCGAGGGTATGAAGAACGTGACCGCAGGCGCAAATCCCATGATCCTTCGCAAGGGCATTAAAAAGGCAGTAGACCGCGCAGTTGAATGCCTTGTCGCAAACTCCAAAAAGGTCAACGGCTCTGCCGATATCGCACGTGTTGGCACTATCTCTGCAGGTGATGAGCTTATCGGCGCACTTATTGCAGACGCAATGGAAAAGGTGACCTCCGACGGCGTGATCACGGTCGAGGAATCCCGTTCTGCGGAGACATACAGCGAGGTTGTGGAGGGCATGCAGTTTGACCGCGGATATCTCTCCCCCTATATGGCTACCGATATGGATAAAATGGAAGCAGTTCTTGACGACGCTCTCATCCTTATCACAGATAAGAAGATCTCAAACCTTCAAGAGATACTCCCCGTTCTCGAGCAGGTCATTCAGACAGGACGCAAGCTGCTTATAATCGCCGAGGATATCGAGGGCGAAGCTCTCACAACACTCGTGCTCAATAAGCTTCGCGGCACCTTCACCTGTGTTGCAGTTAAGGCTCCCGGCTTTGGCGACAGAAGAAAGGAAATGCTTAAGGATATAGCCATCCTCACAGGCGGCGAGGTCGTTTCAAGCGAGATCGGTCTCGAGCTTAAGGACTCATCCTTAGAGCTTCTCGGTCACGCAAGACAAATAAAAGTAAACAAGGATACAACGATCATCGTAGACGGCGCAGGCCACCCCGATGATATAAAAGCAAGAGTCAACCAGATCAGAATGGCTCTTGAAAACACCACAAGCGAATTTGATAAGGAAAAGCTTCAGGAAAGACTTGCTAAGCTCTCCGGTGGCGTAGCGGTGATCAAGGTAGGCGCTGCAACCGAGGTTGAAATGAAGGAAAAGAAGCTTCGCATTGAAGACGCACTCAACGCAACACGTGCGGCTGTAGAAGAAGGCATCGTCGCAGGCGGCGGAACTGCTTACCTCAACGTTATAAGCGAGGTTGCCAAGATAACGGAGCTCACCGAAGGCGACGAAGAAACAGGCGTTAAGATCGTTCTTAAAGCACTTGAAGCTCCCGTACGTCAGATCGCAGAAAATGCAGGACTTGACGGTGGCGTTATCGTTCACAACATCTTGAATTCCGGCAAGATCGGTTGGGGATTCGACGCATATAACGAGGAATATTGCGATATGGTATCCTGCGGTATCGTAGACCCTACAAAGGTCACACGCTCTGCCCTTCAGAATGCCGCTTCTATTGCAAGCGTAATACTTACAACAGAATCCGTCGTTTCCGACAAAAAAGAAGAAACACCCGTACCCGCAGCACCTGCAGGAATGGGCGGAATGTATTAAAACACAATAAAAAAACAGCTCCCGCTGATTTCAGCGGGAGCTTTAATTTTTAAATTAAGCAAGAAGATTTCTTTCCGTTGCGGGATCAAAGAAATGCATAACCTTTCCTTCGAAGGTGATATACATCTTTTCGCCGTAAACGAGCTTAGCACGCTGCTCGTATGTAAGAGAAACCGTGGGTATACGAACGATAAGTCTGTCTCCTCCATCAACAACAACGTGAAGGTGAAGCTCACTACCCATCATTTCGTTGACCTCGATCGTGCAAGCAATTGCAGAAGGATCTTTGGGCTGTGCAAGAGTGATATGCTCGGGACGAATACCGAGAACGATCTCCTTGCTGCCAACGTATCTAGCCTTAAGGGCATCTGCCTTGTCGCCTGTGATCTCGATCTTTGCACCGTAGGGTGTAACGTAATACTTGCCACCCTCACAAATAATATTCGTCTTAAATGTGTTCATCTTAGGTGCGCCGATGAATTCAGCAACGAAGAGGTTAAGAGGCATATCAAATACCTCAGTGGGTGTGCCTACCTGCTGAATGAAGCCATCCTTCATAATAACGATACGGTCACCGAGAGTCATAGCCTCTGTCTGGTCGTGAGTAACGTAAATGAAGGTAGTATCGATCTTCTTACGAAGAAGAATGATCTCTGCTCTCATCTGGTTTCTGAGCTTTGCGTCAAGGTTTGAGAGAGGTTCGTCCATAAGGAATACCTTGGAGTCACGAACCATCGCACGACCGATAGCAACTCTCTGTCTCTGACCACCGGAAAGAGCTCTGGGCTTTCTTGTGAGATACTCTGTAATACCAAGGATCTCCGCAGCATTGGTAACTCTTTCATAAACCTCATCCTGAGGAACCTTTTTAAGTCTCAAGGGGAAAGCCATGTTTTCAAATACTGTAAGGTGAGGATAAAGCGCATAGTTCTGGAAAACCATTGCGATATCACGATCACGGGGCTGGAGATCGTTAACTACAACGCCGTCGATCTCAACAGTACCCTCTGAAATGTCTTCAAGACCTGCAATCATGCGGAGAGTAGTTGACTTACCGCATCCGGAAGGACCTACGAAAACAATAAATTCTTTGTCGGCAATATCAAGGTTGAATTCCTGAACAGCAACCGTGTCCTTGCCGTATATCTTTTTTACATTTGTTAATTTAACACTTGCCATATTAATCTCCTCTTATCCTTTTACTGCGCCGCCTGTGACGCCTTCAACGTAGTATTTCTGCAATGCAAGGAATACTGCCGTTACGGGGATTGAAACACAAACACCGCCTGCACAGAACGCCGTATATCTTTCGTTTCTATAAGTTCTTTCCAACCACTGGAACATACCGACTGCAACGTTTTTACCGTTAGGGTTTTCGTGCGCTAAGTAGTTTGCCATCATAAAGTCTCCCCAAGGAGCCATGAAGCCCATAAGGATCGTATAAATAACGATGGGTTTAGAAAGCGGCATGATTACTTTATAGAAGACCTGCCAACGTGTAGCTCCGTCAACGCGCGCTGCTTCGTCCAAGGTCTTGGGGATAGTATCAAAGAAGCCCTTTGATACGTAATAGCCCATACCAGAGCTTGCACAGTATACAATGATAAGTCCTAAAGGAGCATTAGCCTCTGTAAGACCAAGGTCAGCAAATACCTTGTAAACAAGAATCAAAGTAAGGAATCCGGGGAACATTCCAAGAATGAGCATAAAGTTCATAAGAGTTTTTCTACCCGAGAATCTCAAACGGGAGAGTGTGTAGCTCATCGAAAGAACGAATACTGTTTGAAGCAACGAAACTACAACGCCAAGAATTGCCGTGTTAGCGAACCACTTAAGGAACTCGGTCTTCTCAAACAGAAATATATAGTTATCTAATCCGAATTCTTTGGGCCAGAAGTAAGATTCCTGACCCTTAGACTCAACTCTGAGCGACTCAAGAACTATACCAAAAAACGGGAAGAGCCAAATAAGTGTGATAAGTATGAGGATCACGTATACAACAAAGTTACTGAGCCTTCTGCTCGCTCTCGCGCCAAGACCCTTTTTTTGAAGAGAGTTGTTATCAAGATTTTTCATTATGCGAAATCCTCCTCGTTCTTAGTTGAAGGAATAATGTTGTACACGATCAATGAAAGCACCGCAACTACTACGAATACCATAATACCAATTACAGATGCGCTATAATACTGTGTGGTTGCACTACCCATTGTCATACGGTAAAGCCAAGTTACAAGCAAGTCGGTATGTCCTACGGGAACACCGCCGGCACCTGTATAGCCATCTACGGTTGTATACATAGGATTACCTCCCGACAAGAAGTAAATGATATTGAAGTTATTAAGGTTACCAACGAAGCTGGTAAGAAGATACGGACCTGTGACAAAGAGCATATAAGGAAGTGTGATCTTTGTAAACTGCTGGACTGCATTAGCACCGTCAACACGACTCGACTCATAGAGGTCAGCAGGAATATTCATAAGAATACCCGTCGCCATAAGCATTACGTAAGGTATACCTACCCAAATATTAAGAATTACAAGAAGTACCTTAGCTGTAACAGGATGTGACCAAAGAGACCAGAGATTAGCACTCGTTAATACATCGGGCAGCCAACCGTTGATAATAAAGAGGTTTCCTATATAACCACCCTGGTTAAAGAGGTTTCTTACGTAAAGAAGTGATACAAACTGGGGGATAGCAATGGTCATAACCAAAACCGTTCTCCAAAACTTCTTAATTTTTATTCCCTTCTTGTTAATGAGCAACGCAACCATCATTCCAAGGAAATAGTTTGTAAACGTAGCTAAAAACGCCCAAGTAATAGTCCAAACAAGAATGTCTCCAAACGCAGCACCAAGATCTGTTGAACCTGTGAAGAAGCTTTCAAAATGCTCAAATCCAACCCATGAGAAGAGCCTTGCATAACCATCATAGTACCTGCCCTGGTAGTCACCGTAGTTGGTGAACGCGATAATGATCATATAGATGATGGGCAATACCGTGAAAAGAAAAATGCCCAAAAGCGGAAGAGAAAGAAGAGTCTTATGGAACTGATCGTCAAGAAGAGACTTGAGATCCTCTTTGCCGCTCTTAATCTTCTTTCCCTTAGCTGTGATATCCATGCATATTCTGCACTGCTTTACCTGCATTCTCCAAGTGAATACAAATGCAATTATAAAGAATACAGAAAGCAAAGCATAGAACAATACTCTAACAGAGTCGTCTCCGAAAATTGTATAATCCTGTGTAACAGGACCGATACCCGGAAGAACAATGGTTTCCTTGCCTGTAGTAGGCGGTACCGTGCCTACAGTTTCTCCAATTTGAAAAAACTGTGCCTTGGAGATCCAATAAAAACCGCCTTCAGGCAAGAACATATATACGAGGAATACTACCTCAAACAAGAGAAACAGAACTCCGCGAAGGATCTGTCCGTAATAAAGGTTACCAAGTCCAAAGACGAGGAAAGAAAGCTTCACTGCCCAATTACCCTTAATAAAGGTATAGCCTATGTCCTTCACCTGCCCAGTAAGGAAAGAACCTAATCCAAGGAAAAGAGACCACACCTTAAGTGCGAATTTCTTCAACCAAGAAGGGATCCTCCAAAAGAACAACTTAACATTATACCAAAAAGCCTGAAGCTTATTTAATTTTAAATACTCTAAGCTGTTTAATTTTTTCATAATCAAAATATAAACTGAGTTTATATAACTCCTTTTCAAAATGAGAAGGCATTGTTAGCCGACAAACAAGACAAGTTCGCTTGTACCCCGGCCAACAATGCCTTTTCTGCAAGAGGGCGGGTGAATCCCGAAGGATTCACCCTAACCCCAGTTAGTTATTTATTCCAATTAGAGAAATACTCTCAATTAGTTGGCGGGAATGAGTTCAACCTTTGCGTTGTGTGTACCCTTTTCCCATGTAAGCTGTACATAGTAGTCACCTGCTACTTCAACAGAGATATTGCCGGGCTCATCCTGACCGTCAACGAGTCTGCAGTAGTAACCGGAATCTGTATCGCCTGTCTTTTCGTTAGAAATACCAACCTGGCAGTTCCAATCGCCACCCTGACGAAGCTTGAATGTTTCACCAACATTAAGTGTAAGAACGTCATCAGACTTGTAAACACCGGGCTCAACCTCTGTCATCCAGAAATCTGTATTCCACTCTGTACCCATGATACCACCGATGACACCCCATCTTTCGCGTTCCTCGGGAGTCTTTTCAGTTACTGCCTTACAAGCATCTGCGTAAACCTGAAGTGCCTTTTCAAGATCTGCTACGGAAGTAGCTGCCTTAGCGTCTGCGCCAAGAACCTTAGCGATATCCCACCAAGCACCACTGATGTTGCCCTGAGGAACACCGTAGTTACCCTGAAGCGCAAGAGCTGCAAGAGAGGGGTTAGCCTGAACTGCTTCAGATGCCTGAGCCTTAAGGTTAGAGGGACCCCACTGGAATTCTTCATATCTTTCCGTCTGGCACTGTTCGTTTGTCAAGTAGTTAGCAAGAAGGTGAAGAACAAGACCTCTTGTAGCGTCAGCCTGAGGCTTAACACCGATAAGCTTGTTACCTGTGAAGGAACCAAGATGGTAGGACTTACCGTCTACTTCGAAAGAAGGAAGGTCCGTAGCTGCGAAGTTTTCACCGAAGTGCTCTTCAGCTGTTGTAGCATTCCAAATACCGTTGATCCAAACTGCGGAATCAGCGTATGCATCTGCGTCAGAGTTGTATGCAGAAGACTTAGCAAGCTTTTCCATACCTCTCATAGCAATGAGACCGTTAGCGGAATTGAAGTTGTCATCGATACCTGTGAAGTTACCTTCTGTATCAGTTGTCCAGTTAGAATGGCAAAGCGGATTGCCCTGCTCGTCTACTGCGAAGAAGAAGGAAGCTGTGTACCAGCCGTTTTCAAGAGCGAAACGGATCCACTTGGGAGAATCGGGGTTAGCTGCGTTGTAAGCTTCAACGTCAGCAATGATCTGCTCAAGAGACTCGGGATTTGTAACGATGGACTTATCGTAGTACATATAGTAACCGTTGTCACTTGTCATAGGATAAGCGTAGAGTGTACCTGCAACGGAGCCTGCACCGACAGAACCGCCGTCATTGTTAGCCTTAACGAGGTCAGCGATCTCTTTTGCGGGAGCAGAAAGAGCGGAAGCTTGAACAAGACGAGCAAGCTGGTCCTGTGCGAAGCAGTAAAGGTCGGGAGCGGTAGCAAGGTCAGTGATTACCTTAGAACCTGCATCAGCCTCTGTAACACCGGCGATTTCAGCATCGATGATAATGCCGGGGTTCTCTTCCATAAATCTTGCGATCTGAGCACGGAAAAGGTCAGCAACGCCTTCTTTTTCGGAAACCCACATAGTGATTTTGTAAGTACCTGCAAGAGCGTTTGGTTCGCCACCCTGAGGCTGTGTTGTTGTGGTAGTAGTTGTATCGTCGGGACCGCAAGCTACGAAGCAGGAAGCGAGCATAACAACTACAAGAACGAGTGATAAGATTTTAGTCATTTTCATAACTAATTCTCCTCCTAATAAATTTTTTAATATACGCCTTTAGCGCATCTATTATTATAATACTATTGAACAATTTTGTCAATAATAATATAATCAATTGTCATATTTTTGGCACATTAACCAAATCGGGTTGTTGATTTTTTAACAAAATGCGAACAAAAAATCACCGTTCATTTTTTGAACTCGTCAAACGCGGGCAATTTGCGTCCAAAGTAGTCAAAAAGGCACTGGTTCGCCCACTCATTAGAGGTGGATTTTCCCTCCTCATGAATATATTTCTGTCCTGCCTCACTTGCCCAGCATATTCCCTCTCCCGGTAACCAAAGAGGCTCCCAATAGAAGAAACCACCAATATCATTTTTTCGTGCGGAATCAATGATATGGCGAATATATGCCGCCTGTCCGTCAGGAGTCAGCGGAAACTTGTCCGTCACACCCTCAACGTATGCCCTTTCGGGATCGATCACAAGCCTTCTCTCCTCGCCGTTAAGAACGTAACCCTTGTCGGTAAAACCGTATCCAAGCTCAACAATCATTATCTCCTTGCCGAAGTGCTTGCAGGCGTTAAGATTTGAAAAGACCTCCTCGGGCGTTCCGTGCCAATATGGGTAATACGAAGCACCAATAATATCATAATCGATACGCGCATTTTCTACCGCGGTAAAGAATTCCTGATATACCTCTTTGTCATTGCTTCTTTCAAGATGAAGAACTATCTTGATGTCGGGGCAAGTGTTGCGCACAGCCCTGCATCCGGCTCCGATCAGACGAAGGAAATTATCGTATTCTCGCGTTCCCTTTTCGTCATTATAGATCTTTCCTATGGGCCAAAGAACTCCATTCGTTATCTCGTTTCCGATCTGTATCATCTGCGGAGCAACACCGTTCTCCCTTGCCACCTTCAAGCAATGCTCTGTGAAATCATAAACCGCTTGTTCGAGCTCGTCAATACCGTAGCTCTGCCAAGCCTTGGGAATAAACTGCTTTCCGGGGTCTGCCCAGAAATCGGAATAGTGAAGATCCATAAGGAGCTTGAAGCCCTTCTCTTTCGCAAGTCTGGCAAGCCTTACGTAATGATCGAGATCACACGTACCCGCAAGGTAGGGCTCACCCTCGGGTGAGCGAGGATCGTTCCATATACGTATCCTCATCCAATCCACTCCGTTTGCAGCAAATGCGTCAAGCGGATCTATTTTCAGCTCTCCGTCATAATAACGCGCACCGTGCTCAAGCTCTTCAAGATAGGTTGAAACGTCAATTCCAAGTATCATTGTTCCCCACCTCTGTGAAGCTCAAATTTGGGAGGCTCGTTATCCTCTCCGAAGTCAACGACACGCATCTTCATCGCACGGTAGCGATATCTCGCCATCTCGTTAAGACGAAGCACATCCTCCTCTTTTCCCGTGAATCCGCAACGGAGGCAATAGTATTCACTCTTTGAACCGTCAAAGAACATGTCAATATCGATATCCCTCATAAAGCACGAGGGGCATCTGAAATTTAATTTGCCTTTTGAAGCTTGAGCCATGTCTTCACGCCTCCTTTATTTATTGTTTTCTTAACCGAAAGATGGTATACAGGTGAGAAAGCGATTCCCTCTTCAACACGAGCCTCGTCACATTCTCCGCCCATCTCTACAACGGTCTGAACCTTGGGAATATTGACGTAAGCACGTTTTGCCCCCACCTTTGTGATCTTTCTGCCAAAATAGGAAAATTCCATTTCGTCCCCGTCAACACCAAGCGTGATGTCAGTCATATCCGCCTGATATTCGGTAGTTCCAAAGCCACCGGTAAAGTACTCTTCAAAGGTCACCTGCTCGTCCCCTATATCATTGAGGATCACGCGTTCCGTAATAACGGTTCCGTCTCCCTCAATTATCGTATAGCTTGATTGAACGACGATGTCAAGTCCGCCAAGATTTACCGTCACAGGGTCGGCTACAAGTCTTACACCGTCCTCGACCCTCTCATATTTTGCCATCGTTCTGCAAAGGCAGAGATCCGTGCTTTCTCCTCGGAAATGGATCTTGCAGGATTTGATCGTTCCTGCACCCGCATAATGCGTAAAATATCCGGCACGGTAGTTTATCTGTATGAGATACGGATAAGAAGCGTCATAAACGTTTTCCGTCCCGATTCCCGTTTTCTGGGGTATTCTTGCAACGTAAGGACGAAGATCTATCATTGCTCCTCCCTGATTAAAGTCAAGGCAAGTCCTCATTGCAGGATCCGCATACCAAAAATACTCCTTGTTGCTGCCATAAAGAATGTCTTTCCAAAGCGCGCATTCGCCCCTCTTGTAATCCTTGTGACATGAACGGTAGAAATCGGCAAACTCACTCATAGTCATATCAATGAGCTTACCTTCTTCCTTAAGCTTGCCATAGTATTTCATACCGTCGTCATATGACTTTGCAAGAAGCTCATAAGGTGCTTCCCAACGTCCGCGGCGATTGAGCCAACCGGGACCGACGAACATCATATTATAGCTGTATCCGTCATTATACTTTCCAAGGTGACGGTATTGGTCGATAAGATTGTAGAGATAGGGATATTCCCATTCACCGCTGTCGCCGTAATAAATCATACCGCGAAGCACATTTTGAGGATGCGTTCCGAAATTAGAGCCGTTTCCGTCAAAGCACGCCATAAGGTCGCGCGAAAGATGCGGAATAGCAACGATTCCAGAATCATCGTCCGCATCACTTGCAGGACAGTGGGAGTTGATCTTTGATGGGATCCAAGGGTTCCAAGGTCCGCCGTCCATAAAGGTATACCAAGAGTTATTACATGTGTGATAAGCCTTGGGACCTTCTTCCCAGCAGGTCGCAACAGCGCACTTTACGCTCGGATACTTCTTCTTGATATAGTTGATAGTATAAGCGTCAAGAAAATAGCTGCTCGTCGACTCGGGATAAAAGCCGAACTTTTCGTAGAATTTTCCGAAAACGTCGTCAACGATCTCCTCTTTTCGCTTGTCATCAAACATCCAGATGCAAAAATCCTCAGTGTGATATTTCGCTCTGAATTCGGGACAAGGGAGCCCCAAAAGAGAAAGACCTATCTCATCACCGTATTTTTCGTGTTCTTCTCTTGCGAGATCGATAATAACATCGGAAAATAGGGACGCATAGGTTATCTGAATAGTGGTCTTAAGACCGTATTTATGCGCAGTATCCTGTTGAAATCTGAAAATATCCAAGGACTCATCGCGGACGCCCTTGGCGCCCCCGAGCGCCTTTTCGGCATACTCGGGGGAAAGCTCGGGGCGATGTATAATGTTAACAATAAATCTGTTTTCCATTTTACCTCTGATAAATAAACAGAATTATTTCAAAATTACACTTGTATAGGCACCTATAGTCAAGGTCGTACCGTTAAGTGTCGCATTACCTGCACCAACGTAATCGCAAAGCTGCTTCAATTGATATCCGTTAAGTCCGGAGAGCGAAGAAAGGTTCACGGTAATGGCAGAAGATGACGTGTTGTGAATGATAGCAAGCTTTTCGCCTTGATAGCTTACAAGGAAGCCGCCAAGATTCTTGTTTGAGCTGCTGATAGCGGAATAAGTGCCTCGTGCAATCGCAGGATATTTATTTCTGATAGAAATAACCTTTGCATAATGACTTAGTACACTGTTGGGATCCTCAAGCTGACTTGAAACTGTCGTCTTGATCTGACTTGCTTCAGGATAGCAAGCACCAATAGGATCTTTAACAAAATCTCCATCACCCCATATCATAGCAAGTCTACGATTAGCATCAGTAGCTTCTTCTCCTCTCTTGCCTCGAATACCAATTTCCTCGCCATAATAAATAACAGGCGAACCGGAGCAAAGCAAATAAAGGCTTGCAGCCATCTTGGTATTATTTTCGGTAACAAATGCTCCTCCTATTCTATCTTGGTCGTGATTGGAAAGGAAAGGAATCATCATTGCATTAGGATTCTTGCTCTTAATAGAATTAAGGTGAGAAACAACATAGTTAGTAAATCTACTTATATTGCTGTTTCCTTTAGCTGCCATCGCAATTTGTCCTTCTGCGGAAGACATCGTAAAGTTAAAGCAGTTCATTGAACCGTAGTATTGGATCACTTCACTGTCACCGGACCAGCACTCACCAACGGCATACATATCGGGATATTCCTTTCGGAGCTCATTCATATACCACTCCCAGAATTTTGCTGATTTCTGCGTATCACCGTAATAGATGTATTTAATTGCGTCAAAACGGAAGCCGTCAATACCCATAGCAAGATAATACTTTGCAACATCAAGCATTGCTTCCCTTACATCCGGATTATCATAGTTAAGCTCAGGCATAGATCCCGAGAAATTGCATTCAAACCAACAATCTACACCACCTATCTTTTCATAAGAAATTCCCGCTTTTTTATCTGCAGTCTTAACACAGGTATAGAAATCGTAATACTTATTTGAAGTGTCACCTTCCATACGTGACTTTTTGAATTCAAGGAACCACGGATGAGAGTCAGAAGTATGGTTAATTGCTAGGTCAAGAATGATCTTCACATTACGCTCGTGGCAAATATCGATAAGCCTCTTAAGCACATCTTCATTACCGAATCTCCAGTCAATTGTATAGTAATCCTTCGCATCATATTTGTGATATGTTGATGAAGAGAATATAGGAGAAAGCCAAAGTCCCTGCACTCCCAAGTCATCAGTAGTGTTCATATCTCCGTCATTCAGATAATCCATTCTATTGATTATTCCTTGAAGATCGCCTATACCGTCATTATTACCGTCAGAAAATGAACCCACAAAAATCTGATAAAAAACTCTGTAGTTATCATCCGTGGGGTCAAGCACGGGAACGTAATCGGGACCGGGATTGGTTCCGTTATCGGTAGTTGAGGAAGTGGAATTGGGATCCGTGGTCGTCGTATTGTCGATGACGCACGAAACTGTGGAAGCCATCATAATCATCATTAAAATAAAAGCTAAAATCTTTGTAATCGTTTTTGTCATTTTGTTCACCTGCTATTCTTTGATCGAATTTAAAAGTGCATCATCGATCTTCCCCCAAGGCCCGTTTCCGCTGCCGGGGCAATTCACGTAGATGCCTACGGTCACAACGTCGCCGTTATTAACGCTAAACTCGGAGATCGTTGCCGTATGCCATTCATTATAAACTGTGATTTCAATAGGAGCAGTTGCTACTATCTCGCCGTTGATCTTAACGTAGATATAAGCGGTTTCTTCACCTGCGTCACCGCCCATTATTGAAATAGAATACTTATACTTGCCTGCCTTGAGATTGTCGACCTGCTGTTCAAGTGTAAATTCGGCAGAAGTAGAACTCCAGAAGTGATAGTGCTTCGTTCCGGTCATAGAGTCCGTCACCTTATCTTCTACGTAAAGCTCGTCAAATGCCTTCGTAGGGGTAGCGACCCAAGGTGAGCCGTCGGTATTATCATCAAAGCTCCAGTTCTGAAGGAAGTTGTACTCAACCATTGACACGTAGCAGTTAGCAGTCATACCGCCTGCAACGCCCTTGATCGTATACTTAGCTACGCCGCCCGCCTTCATAGCAGCTTCATCATAAGCCTCCCATTCAACCGGTATGGTCTTCTTGGAATTGTCGGACATAACCGCGTTGACCGTTTTGGGAAGAACGATATCGCCATTCAAGTCAACGATGAGATTTACATCCTCAATAGCATCAGCCTTAAGCTCTATTTCGTTACCCTTTCTTACAAGGCTGAATACCTTGAGGGATTCAAGAGCCTTGCCGTCCTTATCAAAGAACGCCTGATTGTCAACGGAGCATCCGCCATAATATTTACCCGCATCGTTGGGGTCATAGCCTGCCGCATAAGAAGAAGCCCAACCGGAGCCGTGCTGCTCCCAAAGCTTGGAATTTTCTTCCCAATTTTCTCCGCCAACGCTTATCCAAGTACCTTCCCAATAGAAGACTCCAATACCGTTGGTCGTGTTAGCAACAGTTTCTATAACGTCGTGAACGAGGTTAGCCTGTCCCTGAGCAGTAAAAGGATAGTTTTTCACTATACCGCTTCCACTACTTATAGTATTGCCTTGGAAGTCAGTATCAAGTTCCGAGAATGCATAGGAGGTTTCTGCAACCATTACCTTTTTATTGTAGGTAGTTGCTATTTCGGAAAGCAAGCTTGAAAGATTTTCAAGTGTTCCGTGCCAGAAGGGGTAGTAAGAGGACGCAAATACGTCATAATCCACGTGCTGTGTAGCAAGATACCAAGCGTATTCCGGGTACCTCTTTTCATTTTCCGGATTAGTAAAATGCACCGCCACAAGCGCATCGGGGCAAACCTCACGGGTCGCTCTTGAACCTGCATTCATAAGCTGTGCAATGTCACTCCATTTTTTAATTCCGCACATATATCCGTTGGTTTCATTACCTATCTGAACCATTCCAACGTCAACGCCCGCGTTAACGAGCTTTTGAAGTGACTCCTTCGTATAAGCGTAGAGTGCTTCTGACATTTGAGCAACGTCCATTCCCTTCCAAGCCTTGGGAACCATCTGCTTTGCAGGGTCAGCCCAGAAATCGGAATAATGGAAGTTAACGAGAAGCTTCATACCGTACTGTGTAGCTCTCTTACCGATGGCAATAGCGTTATCGATATCGCAGTTTCCGCCGCCGTATCCGTTGCCGTCAGCGTCAAAGGGATCATTCCAAACGCGCACGCGGATATAGTTGATTCCGTTTTCGGCAAGGATCTGATAAACGTCCTTTTCGTTGCCGTCGTGATCGTAATACTTAACTCCGCTTGCTTCGAGCGAGGGCACACAGGAAGCGTCCATACCCATAATGAAATCATCGGAGAGATTTTCGACCTTTTTAACGTAAAGGCTATCAGACGTCACGTCAGCAGGATCCTTTTGTCCGTTTCCGCCGGTAGTAGTTGTAGTCTTGTCGTCACAAGCGGTAAGAGCCGCGAGAGAAAACAAGGTAGCAACTATCAAAAGGATGGATACCAAAGAGCGCAATGTCTTATAATTATTCATAAAAGCTCCTTCCATCGTTAGTGTAAATAACGATTTTATTTATCGGAAATATGCAAAAACAACATACTTCATCACATTAAATTATACCATTATTGAAGGTAAATTTCAACGATAAATATTTAACAAAAAGCTCGGAGTTTATTTGTATATAATAACTATATACAATCCTCCCTCCCCCTTCTCTTTTGTAGAAAATAAAAAACCCACACCCCGAAGGGTGTGGGAAAATGTAAAAATTAAACAATAATACTCAATTACTTGAGAACATATATACTTACATTTTGCTGTCCAGAAGTATAGCAAGAGAAAAGAGGACTACCATTATTAGGATTAAATCTAAGCCAGTTTCTTGCGCTTTGGTTAGCCTTGATTGTAGCTACACCATCTAAAGCAATAGTGATAGACCAATTAGCATTATTATTAGTGCAAGATGAAGTAGTCTTTAAATGATTGCTAGAAGTGCTTGCAGCATAGAGATATTTTCCGCCAACATTAAATGCCCAATAGCCATCAGCATTACCTGCTTCGAGGGTAATTATTTGAACATCCTCGGTGATGTTATTTATATCGAAAGCTACAGCGGCTCTGTTATTTGTTTTTTGGTTTGTACTAAGAACATACTCACCGTCAGCAGATACAATAATAATCTGGTCACCGGCTTTAAGCGTTGAAACATCTGTTACCAACTGCCATGTAGGCTCAGCAGAAACACCGGGAGTAATAGTCTTTTCACATCTTTCACAAACACCATCATCAGTTGTATGACCAAGTGCTTCATCACCATCTTCCTTATATGCGTCTCCGCATAAGCAAGTATATACTGTATATCCAGCAGCAGTACATGTGGCCTCTGTTACGACAGAAGTATACGTATGCTCAGTATGAATAGTATGTTCAGTCATCCAACCATTGACCATTTCAATGGTAAAGCTCTTATACATACCAATCTTACCGTAAACAGTAATAACATCACCTTTGGCAGGCTTCACTTCCATAGCATCATATCTTACTTTACCATCAGCAGAATAAGTACCGTAAATGCAAAGTTTATTAGTTCCATCAGAAATATAAAGATTTCCGTATGTTGTATTATCCACACTGACTATGGTGCCAGTAACATAATACTTATTTGTTGTAGTAAGCGTATCTGAATTATTTGAGTAAAGTTTACCCAAAACAAGGGCCTGTTCAATTGTAAGAACTGAATCTGCTTCAGGTTCTACTATGCTACTGCAAACATCGCATACAAAATCTTCAGTGTAACCTTTATGACCTGCAGCGGCAACTACATCACCTGTATATGTATCGCCACAAGCACAAGTGTATGTTGTATAACCGTCAACTGTACATGTAGGAGCGGTTACTACTGCTTCGTGAGAGTGATCTGTAGCCCCAACAACTTCCTTGCCCTCTATGTAATCACAGTTAGAACAAGCCTTGTATGCTGTATAGCCGTCCTCTGTGCAAGTTGCTGCCTTGCCTTCTTTATCAACAAGCTTATGACCTGCAGCAATAACTTCCTTGCCCTCTGTGTAATCACAGTTGGAGCAAGCCTTGTGTGCTGTATAACCAGCCTCTGTGCAAGTTGCTGCCTTTCCTTCAACGTCTACAAGCTTGTGACCTGCAGGAAGTACTGTCTTACCCTCTGTGTAATCACAGTTGGAGCAAGCCTTGTATGCTGTATAGCCGTCCTCTGTGCAAGTTGCTGCCTTGCCTTCTGCGTCAACAAGTGCGTGACCTGCAGGAAGTACTGTCTTACCCTCTGTGTAATCACAGTTAGAGCAAGCCTTGTATGCTGTATAGCCGTCTTCTGTGCAAGTTGCTGCCTTGCCTTCAACGTCTACAAGCTTGTGACCGGCAGGTACTACTTCGTAGCCCTGCTTTTCGCCACATTCGCAAACCTTGTGAGCTGTATAGCCGTCTTCTGTGCAAGTTGCGTCCTTGCCTGCAACGTCTGTCCAAGAGTGCTCGTGGGGAGCTTCCTCGGAAGCGGGAGCTGTTGTGATAGAGTAAACGCGTGCGCCGCGCTTATATTCTGTTGTTGTCTCCTTAGGAGAAACAACACTGTATGTACCGGGCTCAAGTGTGTATGTAAGAGTTGTCTTACCTTCGTTTGCTCCTGTTACCTCTGTGATACCTTCATTGTTTGCAACGAGGTTTCCGTCAGCATCAAGGATACCAACGAGAGACGTGTTAGAGCCGCCTGTGGAACTGAATACAACAGAAACCGTTGACTTCATTGTCAATGTGAATTCAATTGCGCCGGTTGCATTCTTTCCAACTTCAACTGCGTAAACAGCGCCTTCACTTACGCGCTGTGTTACTGCACCAACGATCTTAAAGAAGCCGTTGTCAAATCTTGTGCCATCGGAAATAACATCCTTATCCTCACCAACTGTTACGTCAGTTGCTGCATCAAAGCTGTGGTTGCCGTTGTCAACGGGAGGAACGTAGTTGGGATCCTTTTCGCCGCATTCGCACTCGCCGTATTCAAATACGTGCTCGTGTTCAGCCTGCTTACCAACAACTACCTCAACTCTGAAGTGATAGTTTTGATTGGTTACGTTACCAAGTACATATGTACCTGCAGGAACTGTAAATTCACTGTAGCAAGGATCGTTCTTTGCAGCAGTCTGATTATCGGACTGAACAACGATCTCGCCTGCAAGACTATAAAGAGCTACCTGTCTGTGGTCGTCGCCACCCTGTACCCAGTAGATCTTTACTGTTGTTTCGTCCGTTGTTGTAAATACAACACCGTTAATGATACCGCCGTTCTCGGGGAACTGTGTCTTACCGCCCCAGTTGAGTCTACCCTGAAGGAATGTTCCGTCAATGGTAGCCTTGTTGCTGGAATCCATTCTGAACTTAGCACTCATGTGCATTTCCCAAACACCACCGTGAACGTATACCTGTCCATCGGTATATGTTCCCTGTGCTGTGCCCTTAAGACCTTCAGCATTGGGATCGAGTACGTATGTACCCTCTGTCATAACGTTTACGTCACCGTAAACAACTGTACCAAAGTCTTCGCAAGCCTCACAAACAACTGTTGTGTGACCGGGAGCTGTAGCTGTAGGAAGAACAACTGTATACTTAAGAGTATGAGCTGCCTTATCAACTTCCTTGCCCTCTGTCTTGTCACATCTTGTGCAAGCCTTGTGAGCATTGTAGCCGTCTTCTGTACATGTGTGAGCCTTTGCCTCTACGTCAACCATATCGTGACCGAGAGCCTCGCCCTGTGTTTCGCCGCATTCGCACTTCTGGGGTTCTGTGCAAGTTGCGTCAGACCATACGTGCTCGTGAGGAGGAACGTAGTTGGGGTCCTCTTCGCCGCATTCGCACTTACCGTCAACGAACTCGTGCTCGTGAGGAGGAACGTAGTTGGGGTCTTCTTCGCCGCATTCGCACTTGCCGTCAACGAAGTTGTGCTCGTGAGGAGCTACGTAGTCAGGATCTGCTGCGCCACATACTGTGCATTTGCCTTCAGCATAGTTATGACCAAGTGCATCTCCATAAGCTTCGCCACATTCTGAACAGATTGCTTTTTCTGTACATGTAGCATTGCCGCCCGTATGTGTGCACTCTGTTACGGGAGGCTGGGGTCTGATGAGTCCGAGGATCTTATCCTTAATTCCCTGACAACCTGTAAGGGAAGAAAGAACAAGAACAAAGACCATCACAACGAGGAGTGTTCTGATAATTTTTTTCATAAAAAATTATCTCCTTTCATTATTTTTGCAAAGATATGAAAGAGATAATAGGCCTCTTTACCTCTTAACAAATTTTGCTAATTAAATTATAGAATAAATATTGTCAAGTGTCAAGTGTCAATATCCTTTTTTACAAAGTTCGACCATTTGCACAAATTCATGCTTCCCTTTTGTATATTTTTAATGATTAACCACTACATATAGAGCAAAAGATCAATCGAAACACAAAATGCGGTGAGCCAAAGCTCACCGCATAAATGTCAAATCTTATTCTTTTGTGGACCACTCGCCTGTGCCCTTCCACTCAAAAGCTTCATCCCAAGAATTCACAAGTGTGAAAAGGTTGGAGCCATCTGTGGGAAGTGTAAGGTCAACTGTCTGAGAATCCTTATTATTCCAGTCGCCGCCTGCTGCCAATGACTTAAGGCTTACAAAGATAATATTAGTATAACCCGCAGGAACTGTTCCGGAATAGAGAGAAAGCTCAGCATCTACTTCTTCCATAACTACCCAAACGTTGCCTGCATCATTCCAACAGTAAATAGCATAACCCTCGCAATAAGCATCCCAGCATCCTTCAGCACCTGTTGTAGGCTGGAAGTATACTACTGTTCCTTCCGTAGGAACAACAGGATCAGGATCGGGTGTGGGTTCGGGATCGGGAGTAACCTCGGGAGCTGCGGGCTCGTCTTCGCCATCAGCCCAGTATGTGAAGTTAGCGTCACCAACTACATACTTAAAGTGGTATGTACCAACGGTGAGAGCAAGATTCTTGTCTCCCTCGTATGCGATCCACTTAGATGTTCCCTTGTCGTAAAGCTTAACAGCCGCGCAAAGCTGACCAAGCTCAGCTTCTGTCCAGTCAGCATACATATCTTCAGTAACAACGAGTGTACCTGTCCATGTCTTGCCGTCTTCGTCAACCGTAAGAGCCCATTCGCCTGTAGAGTTAGTTGTATCCCACTCATTCATTGTACCAACGAAAACAAGCTCAGAGTCGGGAGTCTCTGGAACTACGGGAGCCTCGCCCTCAAGATTGTATGTGAACGTACCTGTTTCAACGTCATATGTGAATTCATAAACACCTGCTGTAAGACCAAGGTTGTTATCGCCGTTATAGCCGATCCATCTGGATGCACCCTTGTCGTAAAGCTTAAGAGCTACGCAACTGAAGCCCATTTCAGCCTCTGTCCAGTCAGCGTACATATCTTCAGTAACTGTAAGCTTACCTGTCCAAGTCTTGCCATCCTCGCTCTTTGTGAGCTTCCACTCGTCTGTAAGACCGAGAGTATCCCAGTTATTGAAAGTACCGATGAAGTAGATAGCGTTTTCAACTGTGGGCTGCTCTTTAGCTTCATATCTTTCAAGAAGCTCCCAAGCGATCGTGCCGTTGATGGGATCGAGAGTAAATGTATACTTACCGTCCTGACCTACAGCACAAGTGATATTCCAAGCAGTCATAGGATTGCTGTATTCCTGAACGCCTGTGAATACTACGTTGCCCTCTGCGTCCTTAACTTCACCCTGAGTTTCGCTGCCCTCAACAAGAGCCGCGCCGGAGATGTAGCCAAGACCCATTTGTCCGTCCCAAGAGAGACCGTGGCAGATCTGGAACATATCGCCTGCATAGAAGTCGATAGTGATAGTGTATGTGCCGTTACCGTTGTCGGTCATACCGAGCTGTGTAGCGGAATTGTTGTGATCCCAACCGGAAACTGCAAGTGAACCCATACCTGTACCGATGAGATAGTAATCTGCGTATTCGGGCTCAACGGGGTCGTCACCGCCGCCTGCAACTGTCTTGAAGGAAGCATAGATCTCTGTCTCAGCTTCAACGGGCTTTGTGAAATCAAAAGCCTTTGTGCAACCAGGATCGGAGTACCAACCCTTAAATTCCTTACCGGATACCTTAGGTTCCCAAGATGTGAGGATCGTGCCTTTTTCTACCTCATCAACTCTGAGCTCCTTCTGACCCTGCAACCAGTATACCTTAATCTTTCCGTCGCCTGCAACGGGAGGAACGTAGTTGGGGTCCTCTTCACCGCACTCACACTTGCCTTCTACAAAGCTGTGCTCGTGTTCAGTAACAGGGGGCTGTTCGGGATTATTACCGGTAATCAAATTAACGATTTCATCAGGAAGCGAATCCAAAACGTCCTGAGGGATCTCACAAGCTGTAAGAACAGACAATGCAAGAACGAAAACCATTACCAAAGAGAAAATTCTTAATGTTGTTTTCATTGTAATCTCCTTTATAAATTGTTTAATTATTAATAAATCAAGAGATTAGAGGCAAAAAGGCATAGTTACCCTATTCTCATTTTTATTACAGAGATATTATACCTCTTTGACGAATTTTTGTCAAGATTTTATCATTTCTTTTCAAAAGTTCGCCCCATTGCACAATTTATTTTGTTAATTTTGTGCAAAACGAACATTAAAGCAAAAAAGAGCAGACGCCGAAGCGCCTGCTCAGTATTATTCAGAGATAATTCTCTTGATTTTTCAAATTAGAGACCAAATCTCTTGAAGAAGCCAAGGAACTTAGCAAGAAGGTCCTTAATAAGCTTAACGATCTTCTGGAAGAAGTTAAGCTCAACGGGTTCTTCGGGCTTGGGCTCGGTGGGAGCTGTGTAGTTGGGATCCTCTTCACCGCATTCACACTTACCTTCTACGAATTCGTGTACGTGCTCTTCTTCTTCCTTAAGGGAGATGTTTACGCCAAATTCGCATCCTTCGTGTCCTTCACCTCTGAGGTCGAACGCAAATCCTATCCAATAAACGCCTGCTTCAGAAAGAGTGATTTCGAAGCTGTTAGCCAAGCCTGTCTCAGTCATTACGTCGATGTTAACCGCATAAGGTGTATCCATTGTAAGCTGACCGCCTTCAAGACCGCTTGTAGGAATAGACCATACGTATACCTTGATCATTTCAGCAGCGCCACCGGTAATTACGTATGTGCCGGGCTCAGTTATCTCGAACTTTCCGTAAAGGTCGCCATTTGCCATAAGGTTAGCTGCACCGGGAACGTAAACTACGTTGTTGTCACCAACCTTGAAGGAAGGAACGTCCTTACCACAAAGCAAGCATGTATCAGCAAATGTTACGTGTACTTCGGGATTGGGTTCACCCTCTGTTTCTGCACACTTAGAGCATGTCTTAGGTGTTCCGCAGTTTGCGGGGATCCATTCGTGCTCGCAGTTTTCATCAAGTTCTTCCTTAACAACTGTTACTGTAAATTCGCCCTTAGCACCGGAGTTACCGCAGCAGATGTAATACGTACCGGGCTCAAGAATACCTTCTTCTACAAACGCGCCACCAAGATAACCTGTAAGATCAGCGGGATCGCTAGATGTAGAAATGTAAGTATTGATATCGGATACGAAAGTATACTTAGCCTTTTCAGTTACTTCGAACTTAACCATTTCAACAGCCTGCTGAACAAGATTAAGCGTGCAACCGTCGATAACTACCTTGTTTTCACCAACAACAAATACCTGTTCGCCATCGTGAGTAGGATTATCAACAGGAGGATCAACGTCATCGCCGCCACCTGTTGTGATTTCGGTCTTAGTAACTGTAATGTTGAACATACCTGTTGTATTTGTAGCAAGAGGAGCTACACAGATCTGATATGTACCAGGCTGAAGATCAGCAGCACCTGACATACCGCAAAGAAGAGTCTGATAATCGGAAGAGAAAATCCAAGCAACAGCATCTGTGCCGGTAAATGCATAGTGTCCGGCTTCAGTTACTTTGAATTCAACCCAAGTGATATAGTATCCTGCACCGTTGTTGAGTGCATCAGTAATATTGATCTTGCTTGTTGCGCCTTCAACAAGTGCGTTAACCCAAGCAGCCTTTGTAACTGCTACATTGTATTCGCCTGTTGTTTCTTTTTTGTTTGCTGCAATAAAGATACCGTAGTAACCGGGTTCAAGGTTAGCAGCACCTGTCATAGAAACGAGAGCATTATTTGCATCATAGATCCAAATGGTAACACCTTCGCCTGCAAATGTATAATAACCTGCTTCTTCTACAGCGAATGCTACCAACTCAATGTAATAACCGTAACCATTATCCTGATCGCTGTCAATAACTATCTTATTTGTCTCACCAACAACGAGTGTGTTAACGTGAGGAGCTTCAACGTCTTTCTCAACAACTTCAACCTTAAAGAAGTAGTTATTGTCTACCATATTACCAAGATAATATGTGCCTGCTGCAGGAATTTCAAATGTAGAAATATACAAAGCATTCTTTGCTACTCCAGTTGTATCCTGAGCAAGAATATTGCCCTC
This sequence comes from uncultured Clostridia bacterium, assembly GCA_937884385.1. Lineage (GTDB taxonomy): Bacteria > Bacillota > Clostridia > Oscillospirales > CAG-272 > RGIG4608. The sequence goes on from CALGCW010000178.1 coordinate 35,605, forward strand.
AGAATCGAGAATTCCAATAGGTCTTGAGCCTGTACCGTCTTCATTGGGTTCGCCATTGCTTACCCACCATACAGTAACTGTTGCAGCCTTGCTTGTTGTGAAAACAATTGCATTAGCTGTTGTAGATGTCTTGCCACCAAGGTAGAGTCTCTGACCGGACTTATATGCAAGCTCGCCCCAATCCTCTTCCTTCCATGTCTTGCTACTGGAATCAATCTTGGATTTCGCACCCAAAATGAGTGAGAAGTAATCGTCAACTTTAACTACAGTACCATCTGCAAAATCACCTGCTGCAGCTGCGTCAAGCTTGGAGGATTCAAATACGTATGTACCTTCAGGAAGGGGAGCAACGTAATCGGGATCAGTAGCACCGCAAGCGGAGCAAACACCCTCTACATAAGAGTGATCTATAACAGGAACTACTTCCTGAGCTGTTGTAGCAGCGTCACATCTTGAGCAGTGAGAGCCTTCTGTAAGACCCGTCTCTGTGCAAGTAGGAGCCTTAGCAGCGTCAGTCACCATATCGTGACCAAGAGCTTCGCCTTCTGTTTCGCCGCATTCACACCTCTTGGGCTCCGTGCAAGTTGCATCGGACCATACGTGTGTATGAGGAGCTACAACAACTACGTCAACAGTTGTACCTGTAAGTGTAATTGTTACTGTGCTACCTGCTGTATCTACTTTAAAGGATTTGTTTGCACCGGGATATGCTGTACCCCAGTCGTGGTCACGAGCAACCTTAAACTCATATGTACCTGCAGCTACGTTTGTATATACCTTTGTATATACGCCATCTGCATATGTCATATCGTTTGCTGTGTTGCCTGTATCCCATTCTGTGCCAAGGTGTGCACCGCTACCTGCAACTGTGAATGTTGCCTGTACGCTACATCTTGTACAAACGTGAGCCTCAGTATATGCGTGTCCGAGCGCAGAAACTACGGGATCTCCGCAATCATTACACAACTGAGGTGTTGTGCATGTTGCTTCGGGACCAAGATCTGTGTGAAGACAAGTGCTTCCATACGTGGACCACGTTCCGCCGCCACTGTCCCAAGTTCCTTCTTTAACGGTGTAATGGTTAGCACCGGACGTAGGAATTGTAAGGTCAGCAGTCTGGTTCCATTTGTTATTCCAGTTATTTGCTGACGCATTAGGATTCATACGGCAGAAGATAACTTTAGGGTATACCTTATCGGTAGGAACCTTTACTTCATAAATGCCGTCACCGTTGGTGTCAGTCATAGAAACCCAAGTTTCTCCGTTGTCGAAGAAATACGCTGCAAAGCGCGCTCCATCTTTTTTCCAGTTTGCATTTGGAGTAAGATAGAGATACTCAGGCTGTTCAGCCGCGCTTACTGTGAGCATAGATGCTATTGCGAACATCATAACCAAAGCAAGCACGAGAGCTAAAATTTTGCTTGTGTTTTTCATAAGTTTTCCTTTCTGAAATATAAATTTGTTAATAAATCAAGGGAAAAATGAGCGCACTTCCCCCTATTGCATTTATTACAGTATAATTATAAAGATTTTTTTCAAAAATGTCAACAATTTTTGTTCAACTTTTATAACTTTCGCCCTATTGCACAATTTATTTTTGCGTTTTTGTACAAAATGCGAATTTTATTCACCTTTTCCCTGCTTCAATTCAAAAAAGAGCAGACGCCGAAGCGTCTGCTCAAAGAAATTATTAAATCAGAATTTAATAAAATCCTTAAGGTATCCAAGGATCTTTGCAAGAAGATCCTTAATAGCCATAATTATCTTTTGGAAGATATTAAGCTCGACGGGTTCTTCAACCTTATCGTCGCCGGGCTCTTCGGGCTCTTCATCAACGGGAGGCTGAGGAGCAACGTAGTCGGGATCGACCTCGCCACATTCGCACTTACCTTCAACGAAGTTATGCTCGTGAGGAGCAATGTAGTCAGGATCGCTTGCACCGCATTCGCACTTACCGTCAACGTAATTATGACCCTTTGCGGGAATTTCTTCCTGAGTTGCAAGTATCTCACCGCAAACGGAGCACTTCTTACCTTCTGTAAGACCCGCTTCCGTGCAAGTTGCATCCTTGCCTGCTACTGTTTCTTCCTTATGACCCTTAGTAGGAATAACTATCTGCTCAACAAGGATCTCTTCACAACGTGTGCACTTTGAGCCTTCTGTGAGACCTGCTTCTGTGCAAGTTGCATCCTTGCCCTCAAGCTTAACAATTGTTCCTTCGTGATCGCAAGTTACGTCGCGAGTGTATCCGCAAACGTTGCAGGATTCATCATACTTATCGTCATATGTATGAGCCACTGCGGGAATCTCTGTCTGTGCTACAAGAGTTGTTCCGCAAACTGAGCACTTTTTACCTTCAGTAAGACCTGTTGCCGTACATGTGGGAGCCTTGCCTGCTACTACTTCGTCCTTATGACCAAGCGCATCAACTACTTCCTGTGCAATTGTTACCGTACCGCATACTGTGCACTTCTTACCTTCCGTAAGGCCTGTTTCCGTGCAAGTTGCATCCTTGCCGGCTACCGTCTCTTCATTATGTCCTTTTGCTTCGATCACGTCTATAACGGGGTCGCAGCAATCGCAAGCATAATACGAGTTATAACCGTCTTCCGTGCAGGTCGCATCCTTACCTTCAACAAGCTTAAGACCTGTATGGAACTTCACACTTATACCGTATAAATAGTTTTTGCCGCCATTTACAGGTGTATATGTAAGAACTGTATCAACAAGAGCGTAATAGGTGTAATATTCGTCAGTTATTTCTTCGGTAGTTGTCTTACCGTCAGAAAGCGTATAAGAAGTATATCCATTGTATCCGTGGAATACAACTTCTGCTCCGGCTTTAAGCTCAAGCTGGAAGGAGCCTTCCTTCACCTGAGAGTTATTTCCGCCATTATTAGCAACTACGATATCCGAGAAATCTATAACTGAATCAGCCCAGTTTCCTTCACTTCCGAACGTGATCTCTGTATCGGTAGCAATAACTCTGTCTACCTCAACAACAGCCTCTGCAAGGGTTACGCTTCTGATATAAGCCTTATTTACGCCATCCGTTTCACTGGGAAGAATAACGACCTTTGTTACCTCAGTCGTGTTAAATGTAAGCGTACCTGCCATAGGTGTCTTCACACCATTAATGTAAACATCGAAGATACCGTATCCTGTACTGTGACCTGTAACAGTAACGGAAATGTTAGCAGGAACTACAAATTGAATGGAAGCACCGTCGCGGAACTGGAACGAACCGTCATTGTTGTCTCTGAATGTACTTGTAAGAGCGAACCTTCCGTCTGATTCAATTGCAGAAAACTCGAACGTTCCAAGCTCTTCGATAGCAGAAAGAACCGCGTCACATCTTGTACACTCACAGTTTTCCCAAACGTGACCGAGCGCGGGGATCTCTTCCTGTGCAACGAGCGTTTCACCGCAAACAGTGCACTTTTTGCCTTCCGTAAGACCTGTTTCCGTACAAGTAGCAGCCTTGCCGGCTACAGTCTCTTCCTTGTGTCCTGTAGCAGGGATCTCTGAATGGAAGGACTCGTAATCGCAACGAGCGCATTCCTGATGCGCGGAATATCCGGGCTCTGTGCAAGTAGGAGCCTTTGCAGGAACGTTTTCAAGTCTATGTCCTGCAGCATAAACTGTCTTACCCTCTGTGTATTCACATCTTGAGCAAGCCTTGTGGGCAGAATAGCCATCCTCTGTACAAGAGTTTGTCTTTGCTTCAACGTCCTGAAGATCGTGACCGAGAGCTTTAACAACGTAGAAGGGATAGTCTGCAAGGTACGCATCAACTTCTTCATCTACACCGTAGAAAAAGCTCTTTTCACAATTCCTACATCTGATTTCAAATTCAGCATCTTCTGTGCAAGTTGCGCTCTTTATAAAGCTTGCATAGTTATAGCTATGTCCTGTAGCAGCCGCGCCTTCCTCCTTGCGAGTTGCGCTGCAAACAGTACAAGTATACGTTGTGTAACCTGCTTCTGTACATGTGGGATCCGTCACAACGCCTTCGCCGTAAGAGTGCTCGGGATATGTAACAGAGATCTTTGTTCCCTCAATTGCAAATACATAAGTACCTGCACATTTTGTTGTAAAGCTAATATCACCGCCGGAGGTTGTTATGCTCACTCCGCTAACGGTATCAGTTATTTTTTGGGAAGAACCGTACCATTGACCCGCCTTTACAACCTTAAACATATAAGTTGTATTTGCTTTGAGATCAAGCGAAAGATATGCAATCTTTCCATCAACAGTTTCAAGCTTGAACTGATTAGCAACTGTGCTCCAGCTATTGAAGGTTCCTGCAAGGAAATTGTCTGTAGCAAGACGATCCACTTCGGGAATTTTATCAAGGCTATCATACCATGTCAAGCTGCTAAGGTCATAATACTGACCCGCCTTCATTTCAAGGTCAGCTGTCTGAGCTCCGTTGTTATTATTGAAAATAATCTTTGCGTATGCAGTGTCAAGTTCAATGTAGTAAACGTCAAAGCCGTTTACTGTAATGTCAGTCTTGGTCATTGCTTTGCCGGGCCAAGTTAAACCTGCACCGCCATCTATCCAAGCATAAGCATTTACAGTTGTCCATTGTGCACCGTTAACGAAATAAACGATGCGCATGCTGCAACGTGTACATACACCGTTCACGTAATCGTGACCAAGAGCGTCAACAGGTGTTTCATCAAAGATATCGTGGCATTTGTCGCACTCATAGTAATGAGAACCTGCTTCTGTACATTTAGCTGTATTTACCTCAGTTTTGTTTGTATGAGCGCAATAATCGGGATTAGGCGCTTCACAAACTGTACATTTCTCACCACCATTAAAGGTGTGATCAATTGTAGAAATTGCTTCTGTCTTGGTTGATGAACATTTAGTACATGTGTACTTCATTGTACCTTCGACAGAGCAAGTGGGAGCCTTTGTTTGGCTACCGGCATTCCAAGTATGATGACCGTCGCAGAAGTTGCTCCAAGTAGAAGTTGCTCCATCCCAGTTACCGCTAGCAAGTGTAAAGCAGTTTTTACCATTTGCGGCACTAGCCAAAAGGTCACCAGTCTGGTTCCACTTGTTATTCCAGTTGTTTGCAGAAGCACTACCGCTCATACGGCAGAAAATAACTGCTTTCCACGTACCGGCAGGAACTGTAACTTTGTAGTAACCGCTAGTCTCAGCTTTAGTCATAGAAACCCACGTATTGGTGTTAGTGCTATTGTTGAAAAAGTAAGCAGCAAAACGTGCACCGTCTTTGGTCCAGTTGCTGTTAGGCTTCAAATATAGCGTTTCACCAACAGTGAATGTGTCAGCCGCACTTACCGTGAACATAGATGCCATTGCGAGCATCATTACCAAAGCAAGCACGAGAGCTAAAATTTTAGCTGTTTTTTTCATATATTTTTTCCTTTCTGAAAATTTTTGTTAATAAATCAAGGGAAAAATGAGCGCACTTCCCCTTGCACATTTATTACCTCACCATTATAAGACTTAAAGAACACAAAGTCAAGATTTTTGGTGATTTTTTATAAAATTCGCCCTATTGCACAGTTTATTTTTGTTTTTTTGTACGAAATGCTCAACTATCCTTAACGTTCATAAAAAACCGACTCACGAGAATATATTTCCCCTTCCCATCCAATCCGTCTCCCTCGGAGAATACTAATTTTGCATTTTGCATTTCCCCCTCCCTCGGAGAGTACTAATTTTGCACTTTGCATTTTGCATTTATCTTCCCATAAGGGATGGGTCACGCCTCGCAAGCGAGCGACATCCCATTTCACCCCCAATAACCACCAATTTTACGGTATGGGGACTCATCCCCTACACATATTCTCAATTTTGCATTTTGCATTTTGCATTTCCCCCCTCACAAAAGAAAAACCCCCGCGCCAAAGCGCGGGGGAAAATCAAGTACTTGATTATGTTTTGTTATGTTACTGAGCATAACCGTTGAATACGATTGTATTGATCATGCAACGGTATGTTACAGTTGTAAATGTGATTGTCTTTGTTGTTGTAGTATCAATCGTCAAAGCTGTGTAATCACCATTATTAGATGTTGTCTTAACATTATACTGAGTACCATTGATCTTGATATTTGTAGATGTAGCAGCTTTATATCCTGCAACATAAATAACAACTTCAGTTACGTTTTCAGGAACAGTGAAAGTAAAGGTTCCCGTCTTGCTGGATGTTCCAAGCTTAATACAGGAGTTACCCTTAGCATCATAAGCAGGACCATATACTTTGCTCATACTTGTAAGACTAAGCGTGTAATTTCCTTCAGTGAATGACTTGGATGTACCATAATCATTACCATCTACATGGGATGCAGAACCGTTAGCGCCTAATGCAAATTCAACAAGTGTTTCGATTGCAGGCTCAGCAGTTCCACCAATCGTCTCACCACATCTTTCGCACACACCGTTTTCTGTGGTATGTCCAAGAGCATCTACAGGTGTATCCGTGTAAGAATATTGACATATAGAACATGTATGTGTTGTGAAACCATCTGTCAAGCAATCGGGAGCAGTTACAACATCATCGTAATCGTGCTCATGAGCAACAACTTCATCCATCCAAGCATCTTGAGCTTGAGGATCATTATTGTATGTACCAAGAACTGTATAAATGGTTATCTCATCACCCACAACAGGCTTATATTCCATTGCATCATATCTTATCTTGCCGTCAATAGAGTAAAGACCGTAAATATAAAGCTCATTGCCTTCTCCATCTACGATATACATATTGCCATATGTTGTATTAGCAACACTCTTTATTGTGCCCGTAATATAATACTTCTCTGTTGTTTTTGTTGCACCGGCAAGTTCAGCAATTTTGAGAGCTTCTTCAATTGTAAGAGCTGTACCATCTGCAGGAGCTGCCAAGTTTGTGCATACGTCACACTCAAAGTTATTATCTTCATCAGTGTGAGAAAGCGCCTCAACTTCATCGCCGGTATACTTATCGCCGCAAATTCCACAAGTATACGTTGTATATCCAACTGCTGAACAAGTAGGTTCTGTTACAACTGCAGTATAAGAATGTTCGCACTCGTATTCACTCATTGTGGAGTAATATACTGTTTCTCCACCAACTATTTCTATAAGCTTATATAGGCAAATAGCCTTTTGATTGGAATACGAACTGCTCTTATAGTAACGGAAACGCAATTGGTTAGATGCTGAATTATATCTAAGATATGCGCCACCGCTAACAAAGTTTACAGATGCATCACTATTAATGCTAATAGTATTACTATAAGTGGTTGAAGTGCTGGATTTCAAACCGTTATCATTTGCTGTCTGTCCAATATAGTATCCGCTTGCTGACTTGATAGTATAACTATCACCAGACTTCGCAATAACAAACATTGCGTTCTTAAGTTCATCGGTTACAGTAATTTTGTCGTTATTTATAGTTACAGATACCGTATTTCCAACAGCATCAAGCGTAGTAAGCTCGCCATTAAATGCAACCTTGCCGCTTTCATAAACTATAAGATAACTGCCTGACCAATCGGAAGGAGCAGTTGTTACTTTAATAAATCCGGATTCACCCTCTACTACATCAGTACGAGAGTATACGGCATAAAGAAGCCTCTGTGCGCCAGCATAAATGCTTCCTGCAGTAAGAATTGTAGGCTTTGTAGTTGTTTCTTCAACAGGTGTCTCAGACCAACCAACGAACGTAAATCCGTCAAGCGCGCCTGCTGTAGGAAGAACCTTTCCTGCCCCCATCGTGCCCACCTCTACTCCTTCAGGAACAGAGAAGATAAAGTAATCAGGATCAACTGAATCGCATCTTGAGCATTCACCTGCAACGAAATTGTGATTATTCTCATTCACTTTACCGTAAGGATTTCCACATCTCGTGCAAAGTGCCTTTTCAGTACATGTCGCCGTTCCGCCTGTGTGACCAAGTGCGAGAATCTCTTCGCCCTTTGTAGAGTAAGGACAATTCTTGCAAGACTCATATGCTTCCCAACCGTTAACTGTGCAAGTGGGGTCAGATGCTTCGAAATAATTAAGATCATGATCTGCATACTCACCGTACTTTTCACCGCATCTTTCGCAAGTTGCCTGCTCTTTGCAAGTAGCTTCACCGCCCTTATGTCCAAGAGCCTCACCGTACTTCTCATCGCATCTTTCGCAAGTTGCCTGCTCTTCGCAAGTAGCTTCACCACCTATGTGTCCAAGAGCTTCTCCATACTTCTCACCGCAAGTATCGCAAACTGCCTGCTCGGTACAGGAGGCAGTGCCTCCTGTATGTCCGAGAGCAGGGATTTTTTCGAATTTGCTTCCCTCTTCATTGTTGTATCCGCAATCCGCGCATACCTTGTGAGCGTTGTTACCAGCCGCTTCACAAGCTGCATCCTTTGCAGAAACAGTATTCATCTGATGCTTTTCTTCATCAGCTACTTCAAATTTTTCAGTATAAGAATCCTTACAACAAGAACATGTATACGTGATTACACCATCAACAATGCATGTCGCTCGAGTAGTAATTTTAGGTTCGTAAACATGTACGTTTATTGCTTTAGTAGAAGGATTAAACTCAATGACGACCTTACTGCCTGCGGTATTTACTGTCAAGGAATAATTATTTCCATTACTTCCGTATGATTCATTCCAAGCATGATTCTTAAGAACTTTGAACTCATAAGTATCATTAGCAACATTAGTGTATACTTTGTAGTATTTACCTGTAGCAGGGTTGTATGACATATCATTAGCAGAATCCGCCTGTGCCCATTCACTACCACAGAGACCAGCGTTTCCTGCTACAGTCCACGCATAGTATGTACCCCAAGAACCACTAACATTACTACCGCTGTCAGTTCCAGCGCTGTTAGACAATGTATAAAGATTCTTTGTACTTGTAGGAACTGTAAGATCTATCGTCTGAGTCCATTTTTTACTCCAATCATTTGTTGAGTCGCTTCCCGAGAATCTAACAAAGATAAGATTCTTCCATTCACCTTCAGGTGCAACAACCATATATACGCCGTCACCTTCGGGATCGCTCATATTAACCCAAGTGTTAATTGAGCCATTATAGAAATAAACTGCGAAACGAGCACCATAAGATGTCCAGTTTGTGCCAGGCTTAAAGTATATAGGAAGCTTCTGTATTGTTTCTTGACCAACGATTGTTTCACCACATACTGAGCAATGAGAACCTTCTGTCTTGCCTTCTTTTATATACGTTGCAGCTTCTGCCGCGTCAGTAACAATAGTATGTCCAAGAGCTTCTGTTACTCTCTCGAAGCTATGTCCGCATTCGCAAGTAAGAGTAATTACGCCTGTTGTTGTGCAAGTAGCGGGCGTTGTTACTTCCTCTGCATATTCGTGTACGTGAGGAGGAACGTAGTTAGGATCATCTGTTCCACAAACTGTGCAAGAACCGCCTTCGTAGTTATGCTCACCTGTTGCAGGGATTACTGTCTGTGCAACCTTATGGTCACATCTTGTACAATGCTCGCCTGCTGTGAGACCACTCTCTACACATGTTGCATCCTTCGCAGGATCCGTCACCATATCGTGACCCTTAGCAGGGATTATTCCCTCTTGCTTTGTGCCACAACCATTATCACAGAATCTGTGGTTGGAACCAGGATCATCACATGTTGCATCATAGTCGATTATCCATTCACCAGTATAGCTATGTCCCGTTGCAGCAACCTCTTCCTGTGCAACAAGAACTTTATTACATACAGAACAGTGTGATCCTTCTGTAAGACCCGTGTTTTCACAATCGGGTGCTACTTCCTCGTCAACTACTGTTGTATGTCCATTTGCAGGAACCACTTCCTGCGCAACAAGAACCTTATTACATACAGAACAGTGTGATCCTTCTGTAAGACCTGTGTTTTCGCAATCGGGTGCTACTGCATCGTCAACTACTGTTGTATGTCCATTTGCAGGAACCTCTTCCTGTGCAACAAGAACCTTATTACATACAGAACAGTGTGATCCTTCTGTAAGACCCGTGTTTTCGCAATCGGGCGCTACTGCCTCGTCGACTACTGTTGTATGACCTGTTGCAGCAACTACTTCCTGTTCAACAAGAACCTCATCACATACAGAACAGTGCTTACCTTCTGTAAGACCTGTGTTTTCGCAATCGGGTGCTACTGCCTCGTCAACTACTGTTGTATGTCCGGTAGGAGGAATATTCTGTACTTCATCAACTCCGCATCCGTTATCACATACTCTATGCTTTGAACCGTATTCTGTACACGTTGCGTTTGAGTCGATAATCCATTCGTCGTAATCATGTCCAAGTGCGTCAACAATAGCATCTTTGTAATTTTCACCACAGTTACACGTATGTGTTGTATAACCGCCGTCCAAGCAAGTAGGAGCAGTCACTACGGAAGTATAAGCGTGAACGTGCTCGCCATTACCATCATAGTATACGGAATTTGTAAAGCCGTAACGGATAGGACCGGGCTTATCTTCATTACCTATGAAAGTATTTGTGCCATCAAAGATCTCGAAGTTGAGACGCGCCTTTGCAGCCTCGTGCTTAGCTGTGTCATTTCCAAAGTCAACAAGCGTGTAGTTATGTACCCAAAGCGCATTGGAAGCACCCTGAAGTGTTGTACCCTTAAAGTTAAGGTTATTCTTATCGTATCCGCTGTTGAATACACGAACTGCGACGTATGTAGATTTAATTGTTGCGCCTTCAGCGTTGAGTGTTACCTCGCCCCAGTTGTTGAGGTGAACGCCGAATGCCATTGAAGAACCGCCAAGGTTTTCAACGTGTGTGCCGTTAAGTGTAAGAACGCCGCCCGCAGTAACATTGAATACGTTTGTGGAGTTGTTCCAACCCATATCAGCACCAGTATGCTCAAGAGTGATCTTACCGCCGTTAACAGTAAGGCTTCCTCTAACGTCGATTGCGTCTACATTTTTACCGGTAAGGTCGGATGTTGTTGTGATCTTATGACCTTCAAGGTGCATTACAGAGTTGCCGCTTACCTTAATGGTGTTATCAGCATCAAATGCGATATCAGCCATTACGTAGAACTCGCCGCCCTTTGCGATTGCCGCGCGGAGACCTGCTTCGTCATCAACCTCAACTCTGCCGCAGCCGTAGCTACACTCATAGTAGCCTGCGTCTGCCTTGACCATATTATGGTCAACTATACCTGTCTGTGCATCCTTGTAGGAGTCGCCACAGTAGCAGGTGTGTGTTGTATAGCCGCCTGCCTGACAAGTGGGCTCTGTAACAACACTTTCGTATATATGTTCGCTTACGGTGTAGATTCCTTCATTATTAATAGAATGGTAGCCGTCAGCAAGTTTATTTGAATATGAGCCATCGTTTGTGTGATTTGCAGGGTCGAAGCCTACAAATTCACCACCGTATACGTTGATTGTACCCATCATATCGGGGTTGCGTTCATCAACGTCAAGTACGTAATATCTACCGTCAGTAAATCTCTGAAGAGCCTCAAAGTGACCGCCGGAAATATTTACTGTAGCGCCTTCATACTGAGCGTAGATTACGGAGCATCCGCCGGAGATGAACGTACCGTTCTCAATAGTCACTTTAGCACCGTGGATTGCGGAAACTACGTTTACACTTCCCTCTGTGCCGTTTGCTATAAGAGTACCGTTACCACGGATAACTACTTTTGCACCGTTTGTTGCGAGAATAACCTCGTTAACTCCATTAACAACCTTGTCGGCTGTGACTGTCTTACCGTTGAGGTCAAGAACTACGTCCTTGTCGCCGTCAATCGTAAGAATGCCGTCAAGTGTTACGTCATCTGTAAGCTTAACACTAACACCTGCGCCGATAACTGTCTGAAGATCTGCAGCATTGTCTACGGAAATTACGTCGTCTTCATCAACTGCTGACTTTTCTTCATAATCGCATCTGCTGCAGGGATTTTCGATGAGGTAAAGAACACCGTCGTCTACTCTGTAGAAGCTTTCGCCACCGGTATGACCGAGAGCAGCAACCTCTTCCTGAGCAACAAGGATTGCGTCGCATCTTGAGCAGTGAGAGCCTGCTGTAAGACCAGTTTCTGTACAAGTGGGAGCAACTGCATTATCGATCACGATATCGTGACCGAGAGGTGCATCAGTTGTATGTCCGCATCTTCCGCAGGTTGCAGGCTCTGTACAAGTTGCTTCACTATAATCGTGACCGAGAGCCGCCTCATAAGAGCCGATCTCTGTATGTTCACAATGCTCACAGCCGTATACTGTGTAACCGTATTCAGTACATGTGGGAGCCTTTATCTCAACTGCTACCAAGCTGTGCTTAGCAGGAGTGATATCTCCGTGATAGGAATTACCGCAAACGGAGCAAGTATAAACTGTATATCCTTCAGCATTGCATGTGGGATCAACCGTTTCACCCTTTTCATAGGAGTGACCAAGCGCATCCACGGTAACGTGCTCTGTGCTGTGTACGTAACCACATACTGTACAACGGATTACTTTGTCATAAGAGCCCTGATTTACACAATCGGGATCTACTTTATTTTCAATAACTGCCTGACCGAATGTATGACCTGTAGCACCAACTACACGAGTGAGCTCGTAGCCGCATCCGTTCTTACAAGCGAGTGTTGCAATTCCTGTTTCGCCACAAGAAGGAGCTTCTGTAATTACCCATTCACCGCTCATATCGTGATCCGTTGCAGGTGTAAGATCTGCAACGTAAGAGTAAGCGCAAGCAGAGCAAGTGTATGTTGTATAGCCGCCATTTAGACAGTTGGGAGCTGTCACAACTGCATCATAATCGTGGCCAAGAGCATCAACCACTACCTGGGCAACAAGAACCTCTTTGCATCGATCACAGTGAGAGCCCTCAGTAAGACCCGTGTTTTCGCAACCGGGCGCTACTGCTTCATCAATAACTATATCATGACCAAGAGCAGGAATAACTTCCTGTTCAACCGTCTTGTCTTCACATCTTGAGCAATGAGAGCCCTCTGTGAGACCTGTCTCTGTACATGTGGGAGCAACAGCCTTATCGACTACGATATCGTGACCAAGAGCAGCAACCTCTTCTTGAGCAACAAGGATTGCGTCGCATCTGCCGCAGTGAGAGCCAGCTGTAAGACCAGTTTCTGTACATGTGGGAGCAACCGCTGCATCAACTACTACGTTGTGACCGAGGGAGTTAACTACTTCCTGAGCAACCTTGTGGTCGCATCTGGAGCAATGAGAGCCCTCTGTAAGACCTGTTTCTGTACATGTGGGCGCTACCGCTGCATCAATAACCATATTATGACCAAGGGCAGGAATAACTACCTGTGCAACCGTCTTGTCATCGCATCTAGAACAGTGAGAGCCTGCAGTAAGACCCGTCTCCGTACAAGTAGCTTCAACTCTTGCATCCGTCACGATATCGTGACCGAGCTTTTCTGTTTCATCCGTCCTATATTCATCATCGCAAAGACGGCAAGTATGAGTTGTATAACCATCTTCCGTACATGTGGGTGCAATAACTACTGAATCGTAGATATGTTCAAGAGCCTCAATTACTTCAGTTCTTGTTTCTCCACACTTACAAGTGTATGTTCTTTCACCCTCAACACCGCACTTGGGCTCAGTTGTTACACTGCCGGTGCCCCAATCGTGATCGAGAGCATTTACGTAATTCTCAACCTTAGTACCGTGGCAAAGCTCACAGGTATAAGTTGTATAACCCATTTCAGTGCAGTTGGGAGCAGTCACAACACCGTTATCCCAAACGTGCTCAAGAGCCTTTGTGAATGTATCTCTGTAGGAGTAACCGCAAGCACACTTGTGAAGTGTATAACCCTCAACGCCGCACTTGGGAGCAACTACCGTATCCTCGTATGTGTGACCTGTGGGAGCGATATCCTCAGTATATGTATCGCCGCAATGGCAAGTAAAGGTCATAATTCCCTTTTCTGTGCAAGTGGGCGCCTTTGTCACTTCAGATGTATGGCTGTGACCCGTAGCAGGTACAACCTCCTGCTCAACGAGAACCGCATCACATCTAGAGCAGTGCTTACCTTCTGTAAGACCTGTCTTTGTACATGTGGGAGCAACTGCCGCATCCTTAACTTCAGCGTGTCCGAGTGCATCAACTACATTCTGAGCAACCTTGTAGTCGCATCTTGAGCAGTGAGAGCCCTCTGTAAGACCCGTCTGTGTGCAAGTGGGAGCAACTGCAGCATCCTTCACCATATCGTGACCCAAAGCTGCCTCAAGATGTTCGCCACAAACTGTGCAGACACCTGCCTCAGTACAAGTGGGTGTGGACTTGTTATGTCCTGTTGCAGCTACGGGAGTATCCTTATAGGAATGTCTGCAATCCTTACATGTGTGAGTTGTATAACCCTCTTTTGTACAAGTAGGTGCTAAAGCTGGATCAATTACTTCAGTATGACCAAGTGCATCTACATAACTATCAATATATGAATCATTACATCTATCACAAGTATGAGTAGTATATCCTTCTGTTGTACATGTAGGTTCTGTTACTACGCTTATATAATTATGACCAAGTTCTGGAATTATATCTTGAACAACTTTATGATCACATCTTGTACAATGTTCTCCTTCTGTTAGACCTGTACTTGTACATGTTGGTTCAACTTTTTCATCAATTACTATATTATGACCAAGTGCAGGGACATTACTATCAACATATGAATCATTACATCTATCACAAGTATAAGTTGTATATCCTTCTTCTGTAC
>CALGCW010000179.1 GCA_937884385.1 uncultured Clostridia bacterium
GTGATACCCGCCATACCGATATCAGCATAGCCGGCATCGACCTGAACGAAGATATCGTTGAAATTGATGTTCTTTATAACAAGCTCAAGACCGTGATACTCCGCATAAGATGCCGCTATCTCAATATCAAATCCGTATATTTTACCGTCCGTGGACATATATTCAAAGGGCTCGAAGGGACAGTTCGTCACCACTACGAAATTATCCTCCGTATTCTCTACGTGTTCGGTCGTCACCTCAAAGCCTTTTTTCTCGCCCACGCCCCTGAAATAAGCGTTTTCAATGCGCTCAAGCTCTCCGTTTTCTTCGATGATAGCTAAAAACTCATTGACGCTGTCAATAAGCAAAGTGTTTCCCTTTTTACATACGAAAGCATATTCTTCCTCTGTAAGCGTGACCGAGGCAAGCTTCAAGCGGTCACTTTTCTCACCCTCGCAGGAGATAAGGCTTATACACATTAATACCACAAGTGCAAGAGCCAAAAATTTAATATTACTACTCTTCATTTTCATTCCTTCTGTCATTTTATAAACCTTAGTGATTATACTAAATAATTATTCATTTGTCAATACCTTTTTATCATTTTTTAAGAATATTTATACATTTTTATTCACAATCACTGCATTATTATTCATTTTTGGTGAAAATATACAATTTTGTTGAAATCGGGCGTTTTTTATCATTTATATTCGTTATTTTATTGACAAACCAAATACTTTTATGTTAGAATAAATTATAATACTTTTGAAAGGAACTTCAAACTATGGAAAATCTCGATCCTAAATACGAAGCACTGTTTACTCCTTGGAAGATCGGCAACGTAGAGATCAAAAACCGTATAGTAATGTGCCCTATGGGAGGCACGTCCCTTTTCGGCTGGTTTGAGCTTGGCGGATGCCATTTTGACAAGGAAGCGGCAAAGCTCTTTCTTGAGCGCGCCAATAATAATGTCGGACTCATCATTCCCGGAATTGCGCCATTGCGCGACACGTTCTGGGGCAAATGGCTCTGGCAAAATCCGAAGATGTTCGAGGAGCTTAAGGAATTTATGGACGAGATCCATAAGACCGGAGCAAAGCTTTTCGTTCAGCTTACCGCTGGTATGGGACGCTCCTGGGCAATTACCGAGCTCGTTGCGCCTCTTCACAAAAACAAATTCACCCGCGCACTTATAAAGCCCGTAATTGATACAAATCACGAGCTTGCATCCCCCTCTCCTCAGCCATCTCGCTGGGCACACGATATCATCTGCCCTCAGATGACCGTTGAGCAGATCCACGAGATAATAGAAGCATTTGCAAAGACCGCTAAGCTCTGTATGGATGCAGGCGTCGACGGCGTAGAGGTACACGCAGTTCACGAGGGTTACCTGCTTGACCAGTTTGCGATCGAATACTTCAATAAGCGTACCGATGAATACGGCGGCAGCTTTGAGAACCGTTATCGCTTCGCTGCAGAGGTAGTTGCGGCTATTAAGGACGAGTGCGGAACAGACTTCCCCGTTTCCCTCCGTTATTCTGTCGAATCCAAGATGAAGGGCTTCTGCTACGGCGCAATGCCCGGCGAAGACTATGTCGAGGTCGGAAGAAATATGAAGGAGAGTGAAAGAGCCGCAAGATATCTTCAGGATTGCGGTTATGATATGCTCAACGCGGATAACGGCACGTATGACTCTTGGTATTGGGCTCATCCCCCGATGTATATGCCCGAAAACTGCAACCTCGAGGACGTAGCGCATATTAAGGAATGTGTTTCCATTCCCGTAGTATGTGCGGGCAGAATGGACGCAGAGGTAGGCGCAAAGGCAGTAGCCGACGGCAGAATAGATGCAGTGGGCGTTGCCCGTCAGTTCCTCGTTGACCCCGAATGGATCACAAAGCTTATAGAAGACAGAGTTGAGGATATCAAGCCCTGTATCTGTTGCCACAGCGGATGCTTCAACTTCTCCTCCTCCAAGGGTCACGCAAATACTCAGGACCTTACAGACACAATGGGACTTGCACGTTGCGCACTCAACCCCGAGACGATGCAATCCAAGAAATATAATATAAAGCTTGCAAAGAAGAGCAAGCACGTTGCCATTATCGGCGGCGGTATAGGCGGTATGGAGGCTGCTCTCGTGCTTGCTAAGCGCGGACACAGAGTCACCCTTTACGAAAAGAGCGATAAACTCGGCGGCGTATTTATCGCGGCGGCTGCTCCCTCCTTTAAGGAAAAGGACAGAGCCCTCATCGCTTGGTATAACAGAGAGATAAGAAAATATCCTTCCATCACTGTACACCTTAACACAGAGATAAAGGATCTCTCCAGCGTCAAGGCTGACGAGATCATCGTAGCAACCGGTGCAAAGGCAAGAAAGCTCAACTTCCACGGCGTACAAAAGTGCGTAGAAGCCATCGATTACCTTCTTGGCAATAAGGAAGTTGGCGAAAGAGTCGTTGTTGTCGGCGGCGGACTTACGGGATGTGAGATCGCATACGATCTCTACCTCAAGGGCAAGAAGCCCGTCATCGTTGAGATGATGGACGACCTCATCGTAACTAAGGGCGTCTGCCTTGCAAACACAAGCTACCTTCGCGACTTCTTCAAGACTAACGAAGTACCCGTACACCTTGAAACAAGTCTTTCTCAGCTCAGTCCCAAGGGCGTTATAGTTAAGCATAAGGACGGCAAGAGCGAGACCATCCCCTGCGATAGCGTAATTCTGTCCGTAGGATACACACCCGCACCTCTTGCAGATGCAGGCGTGCACGTAATAGGTGACGCAAAGAGCGTCGGCAACCTCCGCACAGTAATCTGGGGCGCTTGGGATGTCGCAATGAAGATCTGATAAAAGGAGTTAAGTATGATTTTAACAAAAGAACAGCAAGCCATTCTTAATGGCGAAAAAGGCGAGACTCTTGCAAAGGTAATGGAGACCGTAGTACGCTACGGTGAGCTCTTCGGTGCTGAAAAGCTCGTTCCCGTCACAAGCAAATATAATCACCTTGTCACAAGCTTCGGTCTTAAGATGATGACCCCCGTTTTCGATCTTATGCAGCAGCTTATCGATGCAGGCGTGACCTCGGAGCAGAAATTCTCCGTTGACCCCCGCCCCGTTGACAAAAACGTTCCCGCAAATCTCTTGCAGAAGATCGTTTTCAACGTTGCAATGTATTCAAAGCAGGATTTCTATGAGGGTCAGCTCAAAACTCTCGGACTTATGGACGATAACGCATACACCTGCGCGTGCTACCTCGACCAGATGGGCAATAAGCCTCAAAAGGGCGACGTCCTCTCTTGGGCAGAGTCAAGCGCGGTGGTTTACGCAAACTCCGTTCTCGGCGCAAGATGTAACAGAAATTCTGGTATCATAGACATTATGGGTTCAATAGTCGGCTACGTTCCCTATTTCGGACTTCTCACCGACGAGGGCAGAAAGGCAACTTGGATAATCGAGATCAAAACGACCAAAAAGCCCGAAGCACAGCTTCTCGGCTCTGCGATCGGTATGAAGGTAATGGAAGACGTTCCCTACATAAAGGGTCTTGACGCGTGGCTCGGTGATGAGCTTACCGACTCCGCCTGCTCCTACCTTAAGGACTTCGGCGCAGCAACCGCATCAAACGGCGCAGTTGGTCTCTATCATATCGACAACCTCACTCCCGAAGCAAAGGAGCTTGGCGAAAAGCTTATAGCCGAGGGCGCAAAGACCTATGTTATCGACGATGCGGAGCTTCAGAGAGTCTATGACTCCTACCCCGTGATCTGGAAGAACATAAACGCAACTCCCAAGCTTTGCTTTATGGGATGCCCCCATATGAGCCTTGAACAGCTCACCTCTTGGACAGTTCGTGTTGAAGAAGCACTCAAAGCGGCAGGAAATAAAAAGGTCATCGTTCCTACAGTGTTCACGTCCGCACCTGCGGTCATCGAGGAATTCGAAAAAACCGAATACGCAGCTCGACTTAAGGCATGCGGCATCGTTCTTTCCTACATCTGCCCGCTTATGTATATGAATAATCCTCTCTGCAAAACTATGCCCGTAATCACGTCGTCAAATAAGCTTCGCACCTATACGACGGCGCGCTACTACACGGACGAAGAGATCCTTGTAAAAATCACGAAGGGGGACAAATAAAATGAAAGTATTCAAAGGTAGAATAGTTGCCCCCGGCAACGTAACTGCAGAAGCGGTAGTTTCTCACGCAGGACTTAATACACTTGCATCCTTCCAGGGCGCGCTTCAGTTTGGCGACAAAAAGGCGACCTGCGGCGACCAGAATAACCCCGACCTCTATAATAAGCAGATGGCTGGCAAGGCACTTTGCCTTCCTCAGACTATCGGCTCGACCACGGGCGGGCTCGTACTCTATTGCGCGTGCGCAATGGGACGTCAGCCTGCGGCAATGCTCTTCTCAATGCCCATCGACTCACTTGCAGGCGCGGGCGTAGTAATCGCTGACGTTTGGCTCAACGACGAGAAGGCAAAAATGGTAGTCATCGACTCCCTCGGCGAAGAATTCCTCAACTACGTAAAGGACGGAATGTCCATCACAGTCAAGGAAGACGGCACCGTTGAGGTTAACTGATAATAACTAAATATAAAAGTACGTCGGTTCAAAGAATCGGCGTACTTTTTTACTTGCATTAATGCAATAACTTCCCTTTACTCTTCAATTTTGCATTTTACCCTTCGCTTTCACTCACCCCGCAGGGTAGCACTCCGCGCTCCCGCCTCACCAATTTTTTGATTTATCGCGCTATGTTTGCACCAACTCTCGCCTCCCTCTGACGAGGGAGGTGGATTTTGATGTGTGCGCACACACATCAAAAGACGGAAGGAGAGCGCGTCCAAATCAATGTCACCTTAGCCTTCCTCCGGGAGGAAGGTGCCGAGTCCGCGAGGCGGAAGGAGCCTGCGTCTCTCTAACTTTTCCTCTCACTACCGTCTTTCTCCACCACCCCGTAGGGGCGCACCGCGTGCGTCCGCACCCACAAATACCCCCCAATTTTGCGCTTTACCCTTTCATTTACTCCTCAAGCTGCCTGCCGAGGAAGCCCGCCGCAGTGCTCACAAGGCGATTTTCGACCTCGGGGGATACGTTTCCCTTCCCATAGCCGTCAAGGCTCTTGAGCGACGCCACACAGCCTATCACGTCGCCACTGCTCACGATGGGCATCGCACAGCTCACGTAATGCGCATAAGACTCACGCAAGGGCAACATCTGCTCCGCGCCCTCGCTGTGCATATAAATGCTTCTGCCGTCCATCACGGCTTCAAGCTCACGCGAAAGCGGCTTTTCAAGATACTCCTTTTTAGATACCCCCGAGCAGGCAATGCACACGTCTCGGTCGCAGATAATAACGTCCATCATACAGACCTTGTGCAAGGTTTCGGCATATTGCGCGGCAAAATTGGTCAGCTCCCCGATGGGCGAGTACTTTTTAAAAATGACCTCACCTTCCCTGTCCGTAAAGATCTCAAGCGGATCGCCGTCACTGATAACATTGACACAGTAGACCTTATCGGCGTGTTTATTCGCCGATTGTACTGCTATTTTGGCAAGTGCCGCCATAGCTCTTTCGATATTTACTGTGTCTAACTTAAAATTTGCACAATGCTCAAATTCTTCTTCTGCAACTCGTGCAATAGTGCCGGTTTTGAGTAGTTCGTCAATATCTGCTTTAAGCTTGACTTCTATGTGATCCTCGTAAACGTAAATCTTGTCAAGTATAATTTGCAGGTCATTCTTATCAAGCTTCGGCTTATTAAGAATGTCTTCGAAAACATCAAGAACTGTTTTGGAAATGCGGTTAACACGAATAATAGTATTTGCGCTATCCATAGCTATCTTCAATTCATTATGAAGCCCCTCAAGCTTTTTATTCTCCGTGTCTATAAGCTTATCGTACATTTCGTCTATTGCACTTGTGTTACCTGGAAACCTCGTCTTTTCTCTTGCCCTATCAAGTATCAAAGTTGTAATTAATGATTCTTGTTGGGCAATTTTGCAGTTTATCTCACTAATAAGGTCCGTGGATGGAGCTGCATTCTTTTTTTGCTCCCTGATTACCACCTGAAGCTTTGCAATCATATCCGCACTGTTATCACGCACCATTTGAATATAGTCTTTCAGAATCGAATCAAGAAAATCCGCACGAATATGATGCGATGTGCAGGCTTTAATGCCATATTTATGATAGTTCCCACATCGATGAGCTTCCGCAAGATCCTTTCTACTCATTGGGAACATGGGGCTACCGCAATCACCGCAAACAAGAAATCCTGAGTATGTATTATCATACTTTTTCTGCCCGCGATAATGATCAGTAGTTCTTTTCTCCATAAGTTCTTGTGCTAACTTAAAAGTTTTATAATCAAGTATTGGCTTATGATGATTTTCAAACACCTTATGCTCACTTTTATCGATGAATTTATCCTTACCGTTAATTCCCAATCTTTTGGTTTTGCCTTGACGTAAAGTTCCAATATAAAAATCGTTCTCAAGCATTTCTGAAATGGTAACGATACTCCATCTTTTGCTTTCTGCGCGATTGGTAACCTTGCCTTCACTCCTACGTCTCTCATTTTCAATCATACGAGGAGTTGGAATGTTCTTTTCGCTTAAATAGTTTGCTATTTTTTTATATCCCCAACCTTCAATATAAAGCTTATAAATTTCTCTTACTATTTGAGCACATTCCTCGTCAATTTTATATGGCTCAATATCATTATTAGAATCAAGAATATACCCATAAGGGGCCGCACAAAGCCAAGTCCCCTTTTCCTGACGGTTTTGAATAACCATTTTAACCTTTTGACTTGTTGCTTGAACTACATATTCATTAATAACAAAGTAAAAATATAATGCAATCCATTGATCCTTCTTATCGAGTGAGTAATCAATAGTTTCAGTGATTGAAAGAAACCTTACCCCAGCGGCTATTATATTTTCGAATTCAGTCAAGCCAAAACTTGTTCTACGTCCAAAGCGGCTTAGGTCCTTAACGATAAGAATATCGTATTCCCCACGCAAAAGCTTAGGACGCATTTTAAAAGCATAGTCAGGTCTCTGCTCAAACGTATATCCGGAATAGTCGCGGTCTTCATAAAAATCAACAATAGCATTAGGATAGTGCTTCGAGCAATATTCACTAATGATTAATCTCTGGTTTGCTATACTCATATTTTCATCGGACTCTTTTTCAATATCCACAGAAATACGAGTGTACGCTGCAATTCGCAATTGTTTTGCCATATCGTTCCAACCTTTCGCATTAATTTCTGACAACATTGTATCACATTAATACTATCGTGTCAAGTCATCTGTAAAAGTTTCCAATGCATAGTTATGCGCAATTACAGTTTTGGTGTTTTCAACAAGATCTTCTCGTCCGGACTCAAAAACAACAACGCGATATTTTGTACCACGATAGTCATTATATACCTCTTTAAGAGATTGTTGAATTTCTGGATCGTTCTTTTCGTCATTAGTAAGCCAAATGCTCACGTACTTATTCTCAAGATTCACACTCATTCTAAGTTTTTCATTGCAAACGTTAAGTGTAGGGATTGCATTCTTTTTCATCATATTCATATCTTTATTTTCAACGCGTTTTATATTTTTTAATCACTCGCGTTGCCTTTCAAGACAAATATGCGTGTTATAAAACATAGATTTTTTTGTGTGTAAGAAAAAATGAAATTTTTACGTTTCAAAAGCCACTATAAATCCCGTAAACCCTTGATAAATAAGGGTTTGTGGGCATTTTGCGAAAAATCGCGTTTTTTGAAAAAAAATTTTTATTTTTTGGTTTTTATGTGAAAATTTTAGTTTTTATTCGTATTCATGGGCATTTTCAGCCATAAATTTTTGTTCCTGACGCATCTCTTCCAACCTTCTGTCAAATTCTTCGGGCGAAATCGAATCATCGGGAAATACCTTGTGAACACCGGCGATAGCTCTTCGCTCGTCAGCAATCACTCGATTAATAGCATTCAGGGTATTAACCCTATCTTGGATCTCTTCTCTCAATTTCTCATACATTTCTCTTTCATCTTCATACAAAGAATTGATTTGTTCTAAATTCTTGTTTTGTTTTGATAATTCTTCATTATTCATTTTCATTTGAATGTCAAGATTACTGTTTTCTTGTTTTAGCTTTGTATTTTTATCTATCAATTCTCTGTATTCATCGATAGCAGACTTTCTGTCGTGCGAATTTCTTTCACACCTCTCTCCTCTTACAAGTCCAAACTCTTTCATCTTTTCTGCATACTTATCGTGTAATGAATATAGATCGTACTTGTTTCGTATGAATGCATTTTTAGAGATTTTGCCCGATGGGGTGACGGGAATAATTGCGACGTGTATATGAGGAGTAGTTTCGTCCATATGAAGTGTTATAGCTTTGGGACAATTTGTAAAAATCTCGTTAATAAACTCAAGATTCTTATTTATCCATCTTTCAAACCTCTCCTCATTTTTCTCAATCTCCGCATCGTGAGAATAACTGAGAATGATATTTACAGCTTTCACGCGTGGTTCCTTGTGAAATCTTCCGCTTTGATCCGGTTTGGAATAGTAGTCCGATTTCAATGCTTGCTCATATAGGGACACTATATCTTGCTCAAGCGTCAGATCACAATTGTTTACCGATTTTTCACCAATGACGTTGACATATTCTTTCGCTCTGGTGCGTTCATCCTGTATTGCTCTCATGTCGCTCACTGATCTAATGCTTTTAATGTTGAAAACGGTGTAAGACAAATTTATCACCTCCCTTCTCTTTTATTATGCGAGAAAATTTGTTTTTTCGTAGAGTGATCATTTTTGTGAAGTGATACATATATCTGTAACGCGCAAATGTAACTAACAGTTTGAATATTTTGATGTCTAAAACTGTACAGAACATCATCCTCCCTATTCTATTATGCGAGAAATTTTATTTTTTCGTAGAGTGGTCATTTTTGAATAAAAAAATAAAGCCCCACTTTGTGTTAGGCTAAACATTTTTCATAGTTGACTATGAATTTTGAAAGAGAAAATAAAAGAGGTATTATAATCCATTTGATGAGAAGATGTAAGAGAAGCAATGAAAGAGTTACAAGAAAATAAAAAGACGGATGAGAAAAATGAGGGAAGAAAAAGAGCCCCGCTTCATCAGAAGCGGGGCTCTCTTTTGTATAATATATTCTATTTTTGCTATCTCTTGGAAAAACAGCGATTTATCCAATAGATTGAAAGGTCATTAAGAAGAGAGAATTACTTCTCTCTTCTGCGATATTAACATTAATTGATTTCTAAATCATATATCCCGATGCCCTGCTCATTATCGAGTATATATGCGTCTATAGCAATAAGCACATTATCTATAGATGCTTTGGGGACGAGATTAACGGAGACGATTAACGCCCAAGCGTCAATTTCCTTGATATGCTTTGGGCCGAAAGTACAGGTGCTGATGTTGACGTTATCACTGATATCAAAATCATCTAAACTGTTTCCTGCATTGAGCCAATCAGAGGGATCCGCTTTGTAAAAGGCATCTATAGCTGTTTGACGAGCTTCGAGCATTCTCTGAACATCCTCTACAGTAACGATGGCTTGAGGATGAAGGAATTTTTCAGCTTCTTCAAGGTCGCCTCTTTTAACGGCATCCACAAGATCAAGTATAAAATCAAGGTATCCGGTGGCCTTAGCCGCTGCTGCGGATACGAATGTACAGCTGGTAGCTGCAAAGCACATAATGAGGCACATAGCCAATGCTGCGAGTCTAACGATTCTTTTGTTTTTCATATTTTCTTCTCCTTAATATATATATAATTATCTGTCCAAAATAAGATCATATCATCTTATAATAAAAATATTATTAAAAGTTATATATTCTTATCTTTAACACAATTATAGCAATTTTTTATGTTAAAGTCAAGTATATTTCCAATCTTTATCTAAAATATGGAGGATTTTTATGAAAATATACGATTTTAACGGAAAGAAAAATATATGTGGAGATCGTATTCACGAAGCACGTTGCAAGCACCGTTTAACGCAAAGTGACCTTGCCGCTCAATTACAAATCGCAGGTGTTATAATCGAACGAGATAGCATATCTCGTATCGAAATAGGCACACGATTCGTAACAGACTACGAGCTTCGTGAGCTCGCACGGATCTTAAAAGTAACTCCCTCTTGGCTTTTAGGATTGGAAGATTAATACACAATATTTTGTTGAAACTATTATTGTGACAAAAAATATGTTTATTAATAAATTGTAAACTATGATTTTTATTGCATCATTTTTAGAATTAATATGATATAATGGATATGAAAGAACGGAACTGCCCGTTCTTCCCTTCACATTTGTTGGTGTAATTCCCACATTAGGGAAAAATAAAAAAGCAAAAGCGCATCTGTCATTTTTCTGACAGATGCGCTTCGCAGTTTTCATTTATTTTGTTTTTAGTTTTTCTGTAAGCTCCAATGTTAACTTACCGGTTTCGGAGCCATGTTAATAGCTAAATCATTTGTCAAAATCGTATCCTAAAGCTTTAAAAAGAATACTCATTTGACCTTTTTGTTTTGAACCAAGATAATAAGCCATGACTCTTGTTCTCTCCAGCAATACTATTATGCAAGATAGAAAATCAGATAGCATGAGAACATCTTTTATTTCTTCTTGCATCATTTTCTTGAATAATAACTTATCTTTCACTCTCCTTCATATCCTTCTCAAATAAATGAAGAAATGACGGAGATCATCAATTTTCTTTTCTAACTTTCAAAAAAGAAAAGCCCCCGAACCTCACGGTTCGGGGATGTAAGTTCCGTTCACGTCATTTAAA
>CALGCW010000180.1 GCA_937884385.1 uncultured Clostridia bacterium
AAAGGCGGCGGAGTGCTCCGTCGCCTTTCGTATGAAATTCTGCTGTTAGGTGCTGTTTTCTCGGTACTCCCTTGGCGTTTGGCCGCTGTACTTTTTGAATATTCTTGTAAAGTGACTTTGGGAGGAAAATCCGAGATAATCCGCTATCAGGGTAAGCGATTTATCGCTGTAACGAAGAAGTCGCTTGGCCTCCTCGATTTTTTCGCCGAGGATGAAATCGGTCAATGTCATTCCTGTTTCTTGCTTGAATTTGGATGCAAGATGCGTGCGGCTGATGAACAGGCTTTTTGCCAGATCGTCTACGTCGAGCGGCCTTGAAAGGTTGTGTTGCACGTAATTTGTCACCTGCATGAGAAGCTTTGACGGATTCTTGCCAAGCCGTACGCGCTCAACGCGACGGGTATAGTCAAGGACCATATGATATTGCAGATTGACAATGGACTCAACGCCCGACAAGAGTTCGCATTTGCGGATATATTCGTCGGAAAGCGAAAGCGCATCCTCGGCATCCATACCGCCCTTGATCGCCGCGCGTGAGGCAAGCGTGGCGGTGACGATAAAGGTGTTTTTATACTGCCGCAGAGCATCGTTGGCGATGACTCCGCCGCGCACACTTGGAGCACGGGAAAGCCATTCACATAACGCGCCGACGTCTCCTTTTTCAATCATTTGCATCAGCGCTTGCTCAAGGGCGAGCGTGTTATGCGTTTCTCGCGGTTCATATTCGGTCTGTTTCTCGTAACGCTTGTCAAATTGCTCGTTCTGTATCATGGTTTCAAGCTCTATCTGCTCAAAATCATAGATGGTCACATCCTCAAGCGAACGCTTTTCGCCGTTAAGTACGTAATTCATGGTACAAAGGATCTGTACGATGCTGCCAAGTGGCATTTGCACGAGGGATCTCATCGCGGTGGAAAACGCCTCTACCCGGGAAAAATCCAGATTGCACGCGAAAGCCAGCTCGCGCAGATCATGATCGCTCATGGGTGTTCTGCGAGAAGGACCAATCACGATCGTGTGTCGATCTGTTCGTACGATGCCGTAATAGTTGAAATAAGGTGTTGTAAAGTAACCAATATGCTCGGTGATCGCAAACACGTTATCAAGATACGGCGCGATGGGGTCCGCAGGGAAATCCACCACCGAATAAAAGAAGGTCAGCTCCTTATCTTTGTATATACGGACGGGAATACCCGCAAGATTGCCGATCACACGGCACAAATACTCAAGATCAATACGTTCCATATCATCACCTCCTACAACAACACAAGACAATTATATCACAAATCGAACAAAAATGCAAGAACAACGGCGAGATTTATGATATAATGTAAAATGTAAGATTGCATCACAAGGAGAATTTATATGGATATAGAGAATATTATGAAATCGCTTACCCGTGAAGAAAAGGCAGCTTTGGTTGCGGGGACGGATTTTATGTATACCAATCCCGTTCCGCGCGTACATATTCCAAGCGTCAGAATGAGCGACGGCCCTCACGGGCTGCGTGTACAAGGCGCAGGCGGCGATAACGGTGTGACAGGGAGTGCTTTCCGACAGCAGCGCCAAGTGCTTCAAGCTGGAACCCCGAAAACACATATAGAATGGGAAAGGCTATCGGTAAGGAAGCAAAGCACTACGGCGTGGACGTTGTGCTCGGCCCTGCGGTCAATATCAAAAGAAATCCGTTGGGCGGCAGATGCTTTGAGTATTTTTCTGAGGACCCTTACCTTGCGGGAAAAATGGGGGCTGCCGAGGCGCGAGGTATTCAAAGTGAGGGCGTTGGGGTATCGGTTAAACACTTTGCACTCAACAACAGCGAAAACTATCGCTTTATGGGCGATAGCGTTGCCGATATGCGTGCTATTCGCGAGATATATCTGAAGCCCTTTGAAATGATCGTCAAGGATGCACATCCCGAAACGGTGATGTGTGCTTATAACAAAATCAACGGCACGTATTGCAGTGAGAATGCATGGCTTTTGAATGAGGTTTTGCGCGGCGAGTGGGGCTTTGACGGGCTTGTGATGACCGACTGGGGCGCAACGCACGACCGCCTGAACATGCTCCGCGCAGGGCTTGATCTTGAAATGCCGGGTGATACCGCGATCTGCCGTAAGTGGATCATGGATGGACTTGAGAGCGGTGAGCTTGACGAATCCGTGCTTGACGAAGCGGTCAGAAACGTTCTCGCACTTGTAGCAAAGCACGAAAGCAAGAAGAAGGAGCAAGCCGATTTCAAAGCACATCACGCCCTTGCAAAGGAGATTGCCAAAGACAGCGCGGTGCTACTGAAAAATTGCGGAATGCTTCCGCTTGACAAAAACAACGGCTATTTTGTATGCGGAGAGCTGTTCGAGAAGATGCGCTACCAAGGCTCGGGAAGCTCGATGATCAATCCCACATATCTCTCGACACCCAAGACAGCATTTGATGCAAACGGTGTGAAATATACTTATGCCAAGGGGTACCGGGAAAATGAGCTTGCAGCGAGCACCGCGCTGATAGAGGAAGCGCTTGATGCATGCGCCGAGTATGACAGTATTCTCGTATTTGCAGGCCTGACAGACTACGTGGAAAGTGAAGGCGCAGACAGAGAGAATATGCGTCTGCCCGAAAACCAGCTTGCGTTGATTGATGCATTGATCAAAGCCAATAAGCGCGTAACCGTTGTGCTATTTGGCGGATCTCCTATGGAATTGCCTTTTGCGGATCAGGTGGATGCCATTCTCAATATGTATCTGCCCGGTCAGAATGGCGGCGAGGCAACCTATTCGCTTTTGTTTGGCGAAAGCACTCCATCAGGAAAGCTTGCCCAAACGTGGCCTTATGAATAT
>CALGCW010000181.1 GCA_937884385.1 uncultured Clostridia bacterium
AACCGCACTGACCGAAGATCATATTGCATTACTTTGTAAATCTAATCGAAATAATACGTTTTGTTTCGATGGTGATAATGCAGGTCGCAAGGCGGCTGTTCGTGCGTGTGATATTGTTATGCAATTCTTGCGCGATACATCAGATATAAAATTCGCGTTCGTAACCGGTGGCAAAGACCCTGATGAAATTATTAAAAATTATGGTGTAGAAAAAATGAAAGCCATAATTACAGGTGCTGCTAACGAAGTTGAATTTGCTCTTTTGCGTGAGCATAATAAGTATGATGTTGCAAGTGACGATGGTAAACGCCAATATCTTCAGGCGGCAATCAAAGTGCTTTCAACTGTCGGTGCGATTGAACTTGAAATTTATGCTTCAAGAATTGCCGACGAGCTTTCAGTTTCAAAAGATGTAATTGTTTCCGAAGCAAAGCGTCAGGCAAAACGAAATCAATCAACAGCACAAAAACGAGAATTTACAGAAATACAAAAGAAAGATGATATTCTCGATAAACTTAATTCTCAACGCAAAAGGTTTTATCGTGCAGCAAAGGCGGAGGAAATGCTCATAGCACTTGTTATGGCAAATCCTGAATTCTTGACAGGCATTGATGAAAAACTATCTGCAGATGATTATATTACTGATTTTAACCGTAGAATATTCAAGTCTGTTACTGACCGTATTCGTGAAGGAAAATCTGCTGAAATTTCATTTTTATACGGTGAACTTAATGAAGAGGAAATCAGTGCAGTAGCAAAAATTCAGACAATTTCCCATACTCTTAAAAATACTTTTGAAGAGTGTGAGGATTGCATAAAAATTATTATCAACGAAAAGGCACACACCGACCTTTTGACGTCGGATTTTTACTACGATTTACCCCAGGAATTAATTGCACAGACACCTATAGAGCAGAGAGATAATTCCCGTGTTTTTTGCAGTTGACGATCGCTATGTTCCTCAACTCACCGTAGCTCTCCGCTCACTTATTGACAACAGCTCTAAGAGATATGACTACGAAATCAATATACTCATTGACACCCTTGAGAACGACAATAAAAATACACTTCTCTCAATGCAGACCGAAAACGTGAGACTTTCCTTCTTTGACGTCGCAGAAAAGCTAAAAAAGATCTGTGAGAGGCTCCATATGAGAGATTATTACACTAAAGCTACCTACTACCGCTTTTTCGTTCCCGAAATGTTTCCTCAGTACGGCAGAGGCGTTTATCTCGACTGTGATATAGTCATTACCGAAGATATAGCCAACCTCTACCACACCCCTATGGGCAAAAATCTCGTGGCGGCGGTCACGGATGAGATAATAACCGACATTGAGATATTCGCCAAGTATTCCGAAAAAGTACTGAATATTCCACGTCACGATTATTTTAACGCGGGAATTCTGGTAATGAATCTCGCGGAAATGAGAAGATATCATATTGAGGAAAAATTTGCCAAAATGCTTGGTGAGCGAATATACAGAGTAGCGCAGGATCAGGACTATCTCAACAAGCTTTGCAGAAACAGAGTATATTATCTCAGTCAGAGATGGAACAAGACTCCTATGCCAGATTCTGACAGATCTGTAACTCCAAAGATAGCTCACTACAAGATAAATTTCAAGCCGTGGAGATACGATAACGTCCCATATGCCGAGCTTTTTTGGAAATACGCAAAAAAGACTCCCTTTTACAGTCAATTCGTTGAAGAAAAAACGAATTACACCCAAGCCGAAAAGCT
The DNA here is from genome assembly GCA_937884385.1 of uncultured Clostridia bacterium. Lineage (GTDB taxonomy): Bacteria > Bacillota > Clostridia > Oscillospirales > CAG-272 > RGIG4608. The sequence goes on from CALGCW010000181.1 coordinate 1,745, forward strand.
ACGCGATAGTATGCAATTTTCCGGTCTTGTTGACCTTGCCGTCAAAGAGATTGGAGACGAAGAAATGACCGACGCGTGTATGGACGCTCTCGTGTATGCGGAGGTATAAGATGGCAATATCCGCGCGCAAACTTGAGATACTAAAAAGGATAGAAGAATACGAATCAAAAGGACTTTTTGATCAAGACGTGGAAAACGATCCTCCTACTCGCCCTCTGAAGCCCGGAAAGGTAGACTACACAGGCAAAAAGCTTTTCACAAGAATAGGAACGAAGATTGCGAACAAGGTTGGACAAAACCACTTTGAAAAAATGCTTAAGAATGGCGACGTGGTATTGCGGGAAATAAGAGGCAAAGAGAATCTTGACGCCGTCGCCGATATCGGAGCGCTCGTAACCTGCAATCACTTCAATGCGTTTGACAACTACGCAGTCTACAAGGCTCTCGTGCCAATGTTAAAAAAGCGCGATCTGTATAAGGTGATCCGTGAGGGCAACTACACAAGCTTTAAAGGACTATACGGTTATCTGTTTCGCCATTGCAACACACTCCCCCTCTCCTCCTCGCTTTCCTGTATGAAGGAGCTTATGGGCGCAATAAAGATACTTTTCGCGCGTGGTGAGAAGATATTGATCTATCCCGAGCAGGGTATGTGGTATAATTACAGAAAGCCACGTCCTCTGAAACTTGGAAGCTTTCGCTTTGCCGCAAAGGAAAACGTTCCCGTAC
>CALGCW010000182.1 GCA_937884385.1 uncultured Clostridia bacterium
AAAGAAAAAGCTCGGACCAATCATCTCCAACATGTGTGTGCAGATAGGTCAGCACATCTGCCGGTAATCATTTTTTGAGAATTGGTACTCAATTGCAAAGTAAAACGCACGGGTGCCGAACAGAAAGCATAACAAAGAATCTTGAAATAGCCTCTTACTGCTACCATTGCAATTCACTTTACAACAGATTTTAAAATTTATTTATCTTTCGGGGAGAAAGTCAATTTGGCTTTCTCCCCTTATTAACAGGAAAGCAGAAAACGGCTGGGATGTCAAGGGCGGCGAAGCCGTTCATTTTTACCCTTGACATTTCAGAAGTTTTCTGCTACTTCGTTTTATGGTATAATTTATACTGCAGCGAAGGATATCGTTTCACCACAAAGCAATATCCCTCTTATGTGCTGCAGGGTATCCACCCAAAGTCTAAAGGAGCTTGATACCATGTCTAATTATATCACATACGAAGAAAGAATGGAAGTGGAAAACTGTCTTTCGGGCGGAAAATCTTTTGGCGAGATCGCTAAGGTTCTTGGAAAAGACCGTTCTACCATTTCCAGAGAAGTCAGAAAACATTCTCTTATTGAACGCTCCGGCTATGGAGCGAATGGTTACAACGCTTGTGTGCATCGGGATGGTTGCACCAAAGTCCACGTGTGCAGTGGGAGCTGTACACGTCAATCACTGAAATATTGCAAGATGTGCAATAGCTGTAACGACAATTGCCCCGACTTTGAAGAACAGATATGCATTACAAGATTCAAGCCACCTTACGTCTGTAATTCCTGTCCCGAGCGTAACAGATGTACCCTTGAGAAAACGGTCTATTACGCAGCCAAAGCCCACGCAAAGGCACAGGCACATATCTCAGAATCCCGAAAAGGAATTATGATCAACGAACAAGAACTCAACCGTCTGAACGCCTTTGTAACACCATTGATCTTACAGGGGCAGTCCATTCACCAGATCTACGCGAGTTACGCTGATACGCTTATGTGCAGTGAAAAGACGCTCTACAATTACATCGATCACGGCTTCTTTGATGCAAGAAACATTGACCTTCCTCGCAAGGTTCGATACCGTCCGCGCAAAAAGGAGCAAGAGTTTAAGGTTGACCGAGGCTGTTACGTCGGCAGAAACTATGTGGACTACCAACAGTTCCTATTAAAGCATCCAAATGCACATACGGTGCAAATGGATTCCGTCATAGGCACAGTGGGCGGCAAGGTGTTGCTTACGATCCACTTTCCCGAAACGAGCTTTATGATGGCATTTTTAAGAGACGCCAACACCTCTCAATCGGTCATTGACGTGTTCGACTATCTGTACCGCAAGCTTGGCAGAGAACTTTTTGAGAAGCTGTTTCCGCTTATTCTCACCGACAGAGGCTCGGAGTTTTCCAATCCGAGAATGATTGAGTTTGAGCCGGGAGGTATCCGCAGAACGAACGTCTTTTACTGCGATCCGTCCTCACCGTACCAAAAAGGCTCTATTGAGGTGAACCATGAGCTTGTGCGCAGGACCCTGCCGAAAGGAACGTCTTTTGACAGACTCACACAAACAGACATTGACCATATGATGAACCACATCAATTCCTACCGCAGAGCCAAGCTCGGCAACAAAACGCCTTACGAGGCTTTTATCTTCTACTACGGCAAGGAAGCCCTCGAAAAGCTTGGATACTCTCAAATTGATCCGAGCTGTGTCGTGATAACACCGAAACTGTTTAAGAGATAACGAATAAATTTAACGGTGGATACCCTCATATTGTGGTGCGTTCGGGGTAGCGTTTTGGATTTCAAAAATTTGAAATTTCGCCCTACCTCTTTTTCGGTGCGCCCATTTGATACCTTGACCGCCGTTTTACCCCTTGCGTTTCGTTTACAAATGTTGCATTTTGCTTACAAAACTTGCGTTTCGCTTACAAACCGTGCATTTGAATTTACAAACTTGCGTTTCGCTTACAATTGTTGCACCTCGTTTTACAAATGCGACATTTCGTTTTACTATTAAGCTTTGAGAATTGGTTTGATGATGAAAAAACTAAAATAAATTTAGATAAACCTCGATTTGGACTTGATAAATGACGAATTTTGTGATATAATAGAAACTGTATAATAATAACCTCGACCCAAGGTCGTGGAAGGAGTAAAAAGATGGCAGTCAGCTATAAGAAATTATGGAAGATCCTTATCGATAAAGACATGAAGAAAAAGGATCTCGCTAAGCTTGCAGATGTCAGTACTTATACCATTACAAAAATGAGTAAGGGCGAAAACGTAACTACCGACACGCTCGGTAAGATATGCAAGGTTCTCGAGTGTAATGTTGAAGATATAATGGAATTTATTCCTGACAACAAATAACGATAATCTTTGAAAGGAGGTAGCACGTATGCCACGTTGCTTATATAACAGCGATTTTGCAACATTCTTATATACAGATTCAGCGTCTATATACAGAATATTAGATGACAATTACCATGGCGAAGCACTGACCACAACAAGAGATGCGTGGAAAGCTGAGATCGACATTATGAAGAACGTTGTTTCTTCACTGAACAATGCTGATGGTCAAATCATCTTTGAATATGATA
>CALGCW010000183.1 GCA_937884385.1 uncultured Clostridia bacterium
CTGTAAAGCGCGGTGAGCTTGACGAGAGCCTTATTGATAGGACGGTAGAGCGAATTCTCCGAGCTGTTGAAAGAAGTAGGGCTATTAAGCCTTGCGAGGTTGATTTCGATGCGCACCACGGTCTTGCAAGAGAAATTGCTACAGAGGGTGCAGTCCTTATGAAGAATGACGACAGCATTCTTCCTTTGGATGAGAAAGATACGGTTCTTATAGGGTATATGGCGGAGAACATCCGCTATCAGGGCAGCGGAAGCAGCCATATCAATCCAACTAAAATTACTAATCTCACGGATGCTATGCCGAGGGCGCTTTATTTCTCCTGCGCTGATGCTCACGGAAATGTTTCTCACGAGGAGATAGAAAAAGCGGCAAAAATGGCAAAGGAAAGAAAATTTGCGGTAGTGGTTGTTGGACTTCCCGACAGCTATGAGTCGGAGGGGTTTGACCGCGATCATATGCGTCTGCCCGATGGATATGTATCCTTAGTTGAGGCGGTCGCGAAGGTAAATTCAAATACGGTAGTGGTCCTTCTTGGCGGAAGCGTTATGGAATTGCCCTTTGCAGACAAAGTAAAGGCCATTCTTTATATGGGACTTCCGGGACAAGCGGGTGGAGAGGCAATAGCCGATCTCCTCACCGGCAGAGCAAATCCATCGGGCAAGCTTACCGAGTCCTGGCCCATCAGCTATGATGACGTTATTTCAAAAGAGACCTTTGGTGTGCGTGACCCTGAATACAGGGAGAGCATTTACGTTGGCTACCGTTATTATGATAAAGCAAAAAAAGAAGTGCGTTATCCCTTTGGTCACGGGCTTTCATATACCAAGTTTGCATACAAGAGCTTAACGGTAAACGGACGTGTGATTTCTCTTGAGGTGGAGAATACAGGAAATCTTGCAGGTAAAGAGGTAGTACAGCTTTACATTGCTCCAAAAACCGAGGGCATTTTCCGCCCTGTAAGAGAGCTTCGCGGATTTGAAAAGGTTTCTATTTTACCGGGCGAGACAAAACAGGTAAGCTTTACACTTGATGACAGAAGCTTTGCACTTTGGAATGACGGATGGAAGATCCCGGGCGGTGAATATCAGATTGAAATTGGCAGCTCAAGCCGAGATATCCGTCTTAGTCAGACGGTAAACGTAGATGGGGAAAACCTATCTGAAGCTGAGTGGCAAAAGGGAAGCTGGTATGAAGATCCCGTTGGAGCCCCCACCCGTGAAGAATGGGAAAGGCTTATGGGAAGAACCATACCGCCGTCGGTAGAGCCTAAAAGGGGAAGCTTTACGATGGATAACACCTGTATGGAAATGAAGGATGGCTCGCTTATGATGAAAATACAGTATAAGGTGACAGAGGGCATTATCGCAAAAAGCTTTGGCGGTAAGCGTGATATGAGCGATCCCGCATTTAAAATGATGATGGTCTGTGCAACCGATTGCCCTATGAGATCCGTAATTATCAGCAGCGGTGGTGCAATGAATGACTTTTTAGCTGAATTTATGCTTCTTATGGCAAACGGATTATTTACAAGCGGCTTAAAGGGTCTGTTAACAGGGAAAAAGAATTCTATACTTCCAAAATAAAAAGGAGAGATAAAAATGAAATTACTTGACAAAAAAGCTTTTGATTCGAGAGTTAAGGGCGAAAAGGTAAGTGCGGGTGAAAAGTGGCTCGGATATCTCGTTGGTCCTGCAGGTGCGCTGCTGCTTAACGCGGTGCTTGCGACCTATCTTAACATTTACTATACCGACGTTCTTGATCTTACTCATATTTGGGGAGGCTTGTTCCTGACGATCTTCCCAATTATTTCTAAAATTATAGATGCATTTACAAACGTGATTATGGGATACATAATTGACAGAACGAGAACAAAGCAGGGAAAGGCTCGTCCCTGGATATTGCTCTCTGCGCCCCTCGTTGCGATATCGGGTGTGTTGCTCTTTACGGTTCCCGCGGCAAATGAGACAGTGCAGGTTATCTGGATCATGGTTTCATATAACCTCTTCTATTCCTTTGCTTACACGATCTTTAATATGAGCCATAATCTTATGGTGCCGCTTTCCACAAGAAATACCACGGAGCGCGGCGGTCTTTCGGTATTTAACCAGATCGCATCAATTATGATGAGTGGTATTCTTGTTGCGCTCATCTTCCCAATGGTAATTATGCCCATGCTTGGAGTAGATAAGGCAAAGTGGATCGTTGTAATGAGCGCACTTTCTATTATCACACTTCCTCTTATTCTTCTTGAATATTATTTCACCAAGGAGAGAGTCACCGAGGAGACCGAGGGTGCAGAGGAGAAGAACGTTCCTTTCTTAACACAGCTTAAAATTGTTTTCTCGGATAAGTATTTTCTTATCGTTATCGCATACTTTTTCATCTATACCTTTGGAGTTTCCATGAAGAATCTCAGCCTTGTTTACTACTGCAACTGGGTTCTCGGCACATATAATGACGGAATTACGCAGATGCTTGTTTCCGTTATCGGCGGTGTTCCTATGGGCATCGGTATCTTCGCGGTTTGGCCTCTTGCAAAGAAATTTGGCAAGAGAAACGTGACTATGTGGGGATTTGTGCTTTATGCGATAGGTAGCCTTGTGTGCTGGCTCGTTCCAAACAATCTCGTTATCGTTCTTATCGGTCAGTTTATAAAGAACATTGGCGGTCTGCCTTGCGCTTACGTATTTATGGCACTTTTTGCTGATACTCTTGACCATATTGAGTGGAAGAGTGGCGTTCGTTGCGACGGTGTTGCTATGTCGGTCTACAACGTTATTGCATGCGCTCTTATCGGTATCGTGACGGGTATATTTAACGGACTCCTCGGTGCTTCCGGTTACGTTGCTCCCAAATTTGACGAAATGGGAAATATTCTTACAGCGCAGCCCGATGCGGCAAAGGATTTTATTACCTTTGCTTTCGTTGGACTCGAGGTGTTTACGGGAATAATCCTTGCCGTTCTTCTCATCTTCTTCTCGGTTGAAAAGACCGTAACGAGAAAACAGGCGATAATCAAGGCTCGCCAAGGTGCGGAATACACTGAGGAGCTTCCTGCTCTTAACGAAAAGGATGAGGCTGCCTGGGAAAAGGAAAAGGTAGAGGGCGAGGCTTATTATCAGAAGATTAAAGCCGAGCTTACGGGGAAATAAAAATGAAGGCTATTAGACTTAAAACAGAGTTTTTATACAATCCCATTGGTGTTGATTTTCAGAACCCGCTGCTGACCTGGAACTGTGAGGATGGAGTGAAGCAAACGGCTTATCGCATTGTGGCGGTAATAAACGGCTCTGTCGCTTGGGACAGCGGAAAGGTGGAATGCAGCTCGATGAGAGCCACCTATCCACATAAGCTTCACTCTCGTGAGAGAGTGGAATGGAGCATTACCTTATGGGATGAGAATGACCTTGAGGGTGAGCCGAGTGAAGCATTCTTTGAGATGGGGCTTCTTTGTCCTGAGGATTTCAAGGCAAAGTGGATCACGGGCAACTACAAGGTGAATAAAAAGCAGAGATATCCCGTTGATTGCTTCAGAAAGCAATTTGCTGTATCCAAGGTCAAAAAAGCAAGACTATATGCCACCGCTTGCGGACTTTACGAGGCTCATATCAACGGAAAGCGAGTGGGCGATTTCGTTCTTGCTCCCGGTATCACCAACTATAAAAAGAGACTTCAATACCAGACCTATGACGTCACAGACCTTTTATGTGATGGAGAGAACATTCTCACGGCTTCTCTTGCAGACGGGCTTTATCGTGGCTCCTGCGGCGCTTGGGGAATAAGAAACCAATACGGCACGGAGACGAAGCTCTGGATGCAGCTCGAGATTGAATGTGAAGATGGAGTAAGCTTTATTTACACCGATGAAAGCTTTGATTGGACAAACGGCGGCTCCATAAGATTTGCGGACAATAAGGACGGCGAGATCGTCGATTCGAGGATCAAAATGCAGTATACCGGCAAGGCAAAGCTTACAAAATGCGCGGTTTTACCGTCAGCCTCCAACAACGTAAATTTGACCGAGCACGAAAGATTTAAGGGGAAAGTTATTATAAGCCCCTCGGGGAAGAAGATAATCGACTTTGGACAGAATATTGCGGGTTATATTGAATTTAACGTTAATGCAAAGGCAGGGGAGGAGCTTCATCTCAGATTTGGAGAGCTTATTGATAGGGACGGTGAGCTGACTCTGAAAAATATACAATGCACAAATTCTAAAATTACCACTCCTCTTCAAGAGGTACATTATACTGCTGATGACGGTGCAAATTACTATAAGACAAGATTTGCAATTTTCGGCTTCCAATACGTAGAGGTGGTTGGAAGTGTTGAATGGTCTGCAGAGGATTTCACTGCTATCGCGGTTTACTCCGATATGGAAGAAACGCTTGAATTTAGCTGCTCTCATCCGCTGATAAATAAGTTCGTGGAGAACACTCGTTGGGCGGCAAAGAACAACCACGCAGAGATACCGACAGACTGCCCCACAAGAGAGCGACACGGCTGGACGGGGGATGCGCAGATATTCGCTTCAACAGCAGGATATCTCTTTGACTACACCGCATTCGCGAGAAAGTTTGTCAGAATGATGGGCGACGATCAGAGCAAAAACGGAAAGATCAAACAGATCGTTCCGCCCGGTGGCACTGACTTTTATATGGCGCCTATGGACGGATGTGCAGGCTGGGCTGACGCAGAGATAATTATTCCGTACAAAATGTGGAAGATGTGCGCAGATACGGGAATAGTCAGGGAAAACTACGAAAATATGAAAAAATATGCCGACTATACCGTGTGGAAGATTGGAAGGATCTATCCTACGTCCGAGATGACCGGTGTTGCGCTTAAAAATTCAAAAAATATACTCAACTACGGTCAGGCATACGGAGAGTGGGCAGAGCCCGATGACGTTAAGGCTATGCACTGGACGGACTTTATTTTAACAAAGCCAGAGGTCTCCACCGCATACGGCTCATACGTTCTCTCATTAATGGCAGAAGTATCCGAATATATGCACGATATTGAGGCGGCAGAAAAATACAGAGCCGCATCCGAAAAGCTGAAGATTGGTTATCAAGCCCTCAGAAAGACTAAAAAATACCCCCTTGACACCGACAGGCAAGCGCAGCTTGTACGACCACTCTACTTTGACTTGCTTGACAAAGCGGATACCGAGTATGCAAAAGCAAGGCTTATCAAGGCGCTCGATAACTACGGCTGGCGAGTAGGCACGGGATTTCTTTCAACACCTTTGATTCTTTATGTGTTAGCGGAGATAAATATTGAATATGCATACAAGCTCCTTGAGAACGAGGAGATGCCCGGCTGGCTCTTTATGCCCAAAAATGGCGCTACCGCAATATGGGAAGCCTGGGAGGGAAATTCCACCGAAAACGGTGGAATAGCATCGCTCAATCACTACTCTAAGGGTGCTGTTTGTGAATGGCTGTTTGGTGAAATGTGCGGTATTCGTGTCGGCAACGAGAATGAATATATCATTGCTCCAAAGGTGGGCGGAAGCATTACTCACGCTTCTTGCGAATACAACGGTATTTACGGCAAGGTGGAGAGCGAATGGAGCCGAGTTGGAGATAAGGTGAATTATCACATAACTGTTCCTGCGAACGTCACCGTTAAAGCTTTGTTGAGTGGCAGGGAGTATACTCTGTCTGCGGGAGACCATATTTTATAGTATAATTAAAACGCAAGCTTTATTTTGAAGCTTGCAAAAAACAAAAATAAAAAATGACAAGTGTTTTCACTTGTCATTTTTGTATTTTTTGGGACTTGTGCCGTATTTTGCGTTGAATATGCGGTGAAAATAGCTTTTGTTTTCATATCCAACTGCGAGGGCGACCTCTTCGACCGAGAGAGAGCTGTTTTTTAGTAAAAATGCTGCCTGAGATAGCCTTTTTTCTTGTAGATGCTCAGTATAGGTCTTGCCCGTCCTGTTTTTAAATTCGTGGCTCAGCCAATAGAAATCATAATGCAAAAGGGCTGCCGCCTCTGTCAATGAGCCGCTTTTATAGTTGCCCTCGATGTATTGAAGGATATCCATTATCGCTCTGTCCTCTCGCGTTTCATAAACAAGCCTGTCGGTATGGTTCAGTAGCTGCATAAAGAGAAGCCCCATCGTGATCTGATTGATGTTTCGCTTGTTTGAGGTGTTATTGATCAAGGTCCATATAAGGTTTTCGATAAGGTTTTGTACGGGGAGAACTTCTGCAACCTTGAAATGAAGGTATCCTTGGTATTCGCTGTCGAATAGGGAACTGATAAGGAAATTTTTGACGGGTGTTTCCTCTGCGCTGAGCATTTCGAGCGTTTTGTCAAAAAAAGCAGGTTGAATGATGAAATTGACCGCAATATCCTTTTCACCTGCGGGCAAAATCTCCTGTGTGGCGTTCTGTCCGAGAAAAAGCAGCTCGCCTTCCTTTAGTTTTGTTTGTTTTCCGTTAATAATATGTGTCGTTTCGCCCGAGCACATATATACAGCCTCAATATAGTCGTGAGTGTGTTTTGGAAAGTGAACAAAACGCGTGTGCTTTCTGACGCGGATCAGCTTTCCGTCAACGAGGAGCTTTTTTGAACGGATAATACTACCGCCGGTCGTGGTATATATGCTTTTATCAACGCCTTTTCCGTGTAATATTTCGCTTTCTTCTTCTGTAATTGGCATCAATTTATCCAATATTTCTTTTCTTATCATTCTATCACCTCGATTTATTGTATCACAGGTGTGCGGAAAAATCAATACAAATAAGGACACTTTTTTAAGCAAATGATGTTCTTTTATTTTGCATTTCCATGTGTTATTATTAAAATGAATAAAACTGAAGGGGGAATAAGACTTGAAGTATTATTTAGCAATTGATATAGGAGCTTCCTCCGGCAGGCACATAGTTGGCTGGCGCGAGGGGAAAGAAATATGCACAAAAGAGGTGTACCGCTTTCCCAACGGAGTGACAAAAGAGAATGGGCATCTCGTGTGGGATATAGAATGTCTTTATTACAGCGTTCTTGCGGGTATTCGTGAGGCATTCAGGCTTTATCCAAGCATTGAAAGCCTTTCGATCGACACATGGGGCGTGGATTACGTTTTGCTTGACGGAGACGGGGAGATAATGCCTGTTTATGCATACCGTGATAGCAGAACCGAGGCAGTAATACCCAAGGTTCACGAAATTATACCGTTTTCGGAGCTTTATTCAAAAGTTGGTTGTCAGTTCCAACCGTTTAACGGCATTTATCAGCTATATGATGATAAATTGAAGGGCAGATTGGACGAAGCAACCGATATGCTTATGATTCCCGAATATCTTATGTACAAGCTTTGCGGTGTAAAGGCAAGGGAATACACCAATGCTACCACAATGGGTATGGTAAACGGTGAGTTTGATTTGGAGATAGCAGAAAGACTCGGTTATCCTTTGCACCTTTTCCCAAAGCTTTCGCAACCTAAAACAGTTTTGGGCGATTTGTTGCCCGAAATTCAGGAAAAGGTAGGCGGAAACTGCAAGGTGGTTCTTTGCGCTACACACGACACGGGCTCTGCTGTTGAGGGAATACCGATGACGGGCAATCATCCGTATATTTCCTCGGGTACTTGGTCGCTTTTGGGCGTGAAAACGCCTGCACCCATTACCGATGAGGGAAGTGAGAGGGCAAACTACTCGAACGAGGGCGGTGTAGGATATATTCGCTATCAAAAAAATATTATGGGTATGTGGCTCGTTAATGAATTGCAAAGAGAGCTTTGCCCAAATACGCCTTTTTCTGAGATAGTAAAAATGTCAGAGGAAAGCACTTGCGAGTCAATCGTGGATGCAAATGCGCAGGAGTTTTTAGCGCCCGAGAGTATGAAAGCGGCATTTGACAATGCAACGGATGGACTAAATACTATAGGAGATTATTTCCGTTGTGCATACAAAAGCTTGGCATTGTCATATAAGCAGGCGATAGACGAGCTTGAAGCGAACACAGGAACAAAATATGAAAAATTATACATTGTGGGCGGTGGAGCAAAGAATGAGTTTCTTAATCACTTGACTGAAGAGGCGACAGGTAAGAAGGTCATTGCTTTGCCAATTGAAGCAACCGCTTTGGGAAATCTTAAGATTCAAATGGAGGCAGATTGATATGAGTTATATTGAGGCAAAAAAGAAATATGCGGCACTTGGAATAGACACCGATGCCGCGATAGCGAAGCTTAAGGGCGTTCCCGTGGCTTTACATTGTTGGCAGGGTGACGACGTTCGCGGATTTGATACCGATCCTTCAAAGCCCCTTACGGGCGGAATACAAACAACGGGTAATTACCCCGGACGTGCAAGGACTCCCGAGGAGCTTATGGCAGACCTTGACGTTGTGCTTAAGCTCTGTCCCGGAACGAAGAAGATGAATCTTCACGCGTCCTATGCCATTTTTGAGAACGGTGATTGGGCGGACCGCGACGCGCTTGAACCCAAGCATTTTGCGAAATGGGTCGAATTCTGTAAAGAAAGAGGACTTGGATGTGATTTTAATCCTACCTTCTTCTCTCACCCAAAAGCAAACGGCTTGACGCTCTCATCTCCCGATCCCGAAATTCGCAAGTTTTGGATAGATCACGGCAAGGCGTGTATAAGGATTTCAAATTATTTGGCAGAAGAGCTTGGACAGGAATGTGTAATGAATATCTGGACGGGCGACGGCTTTAAGGATATTCCTGCGGACAGAATGGGTCCGAGACAGAGATATAAAGAAGCAATTGATGAAATACTATCAGAGCCTTTTGATTTTGCTCGCGTTAAGCCTTGCGTGGAATCCAAAGTGTTCGGCATAGGTGTTGAGGCATATACGGTTGGCTCAGCCGAATTTACGCTTACATATGCGGCAATGAACAAGGGTAAATGCATTCCTCTTATGGATAACGGACACTATCATCCTACAGAAGTTGTTTCCGACAAGATTCCCGCGCTTCTTGCATTCTTCCCCGAGATAGCGCTCCATATAACAAGACCAATTCGTTGGGACTCTGACCACGTAGTGCTTCTTGATGATGAAACAAAGGAGATCTGCAAGGAGATCGTTCGCTGTGGCGGACTTGAGGGCTCGGTTAAGATCGCTCTTGACTATTTTGACGCATCTATAAACAGAATTTCCGCTTGGACAGTTGGCTTCAGAAACGTTCAGAAGGCTCTGCTTATGGCACTTCTTACTCCCAATCTTACAAAGATGCAGAATGAAGATAATTGGACCGAGCTTATGGTGGTTCAAGAGGAGCTTAAAACTATGCCATTCGGTGAGATTTGGGCAGAATATTGCCGAGTTTGCGGTGCTCCCGCAGACGGTGAATGGTTTGCAAGCGTTAAGGAATATGAAAGAGAGGTTTTATCAAAGAGATGAAAGATATAATGAATGCTCCGTTTGTTACGGAAATGAGAAATACCTGTGCCAATATGTATAGACTCGGTTGGGACGAGCGCAACGGCGGTAATATAAGTTATATGCTTAATGAGAAAGAGGTTGTAGAATATCTCGATTTGAATAACGTTCTTCGCACCATTCCTCTCGGATTTGATGCGACGGCGCTTATCGGTAAGATATTTATCGTAACGGGTACGGGCAAATACTTTAAAAACGTGCAGGACGATCCCGAAACGAATCTCGGAATCATCAGAATTGCAAGTGACGGTAAGACTGCGGAGCTTCTTTGGGGCTACCGTGACGGTGGACGCTTTACAAGTGAGCTTCCCGCACATCTTATGAGCCATATCGCGCGTCTTTCCGTTGACCCCGAAAACCGCGTGGTTATGCATAGCCACCCAACCAACACTCTTGCTATGAACTACGTTCACGAGCTTGAGGAAAAGAAATTTACACATACACTTTGGGAAATGTGCACCGAGTGTATCGTAGTATTTCCTGACGGAGTAGGCGTTCTTCCTTGGATGCTTTGCGGAACGAATGAAATCGGGGAAGCAACTGCGGAAAAGATGAAGGAATTCCGTCTCGTAGTTTGGGGAATGCACGGAATATACGGTGCAGGCAAGACCATGGGCGAAACCTTCGGTCTTATCGAAACGGTTGAAAAGGCGGCGCAGATATATATGCTCACCGCGCATCTCCCCAGAGTGAACACTATAAAGGACGAGGAAATGGTTCGCCTTGCGGAGTTTTTCGGTGTTAAGTACAGAAAAGACTTTTTGAATCTTTAAATAGAAAACGAGCTTCAATATTGAAGCTCGTTTTCTATTTTGGATATACGTTTAGCTGCTGAAAGATCAGAGGCGGCTGCTTGCTGTTGTTGCCGACGATGATGCTTGAGGGAACTATGATTTTGGTGTTGGAGATGTCCGTTCCGTTAAGCGCGCTTTGCATCAGCTTTATGGCATCTGCGCCTATCTGATAGCTATCCTGCATAATATAGGTGGGTCGATTCTCGGGAATGAGCGCTTCGAATTGCATAGGATTAAAGTCAAGATATACTATTTCAAACCTCTGCTCGTATGGACTGCCGAGAGTGCTTAATATTTTTGACAGATGAAGTCCGCTTGCATAGTCTGCTGTGATTATTGCGCTTATCTTGGTGTTTGCATCAAGAAACTCACGGAAATCATCACAGAACGAGAGGGAAGTGGGATCCGCATCGCCCTCGAACGAATAAAAATATGGCCTGTAATTATGAGCGTTATAGAGAGTATTGATAAAGCTTTCTTTGCGCATCGATAAAGAAGAATTCGTTTTTACGTTGGCGTTAAAATAAAGGATGTATTTGTGTCCTGCCTCAAGCAGATGGTTCGCTGCGAGTCTGACCATATTTTCGTGGTCCGCGGAAATGTAAGGCAGGGAAAGACCCGGTAGAAGCCTGTCAACAAGTATGAGAGGGAACTTTACCGTTGAAAGCTGAAGAATGGTAGGGTTGTAAATTTCGTTGTCAACCGGGTATAGAATTATTCCGTCCACGGGCATGGATATGTATTTATCGATAAGCTCCTGCTCTTTTTGCAGTGACATTGAAGAGCAGTCGATGATTATGGTTTCATTTGAATGGTTATCGATGATCGCAGACAGTATGCTTGTCACGTGGTGGCTGCCCATTATAGTTGGAAGAATGACTGCCACGGTCTTGTTCTTTTCCCTCGATGATTTTGGAACATAGCTTTGAGAGTGTAATATCGAAAGCACTGCTTTGCGGGGGATATCGTTGTTTATTCTTGTTCCGCCTCGCTTTGAACGAATAACGAGCTTATGCTCTTCAAGTATGGCATATGCTTTTCTGACGGTAATGCGGCTGACACCGACCTTATCACAAACCTCAGATTCCGTGGGAAGCTTATAATCTTCATCACCGTGATGTTCAAGAATCAAGGTTGAAAGGTATTCTGTCACTTTCTTATATAAAAATGTTTCTCTTTGCATTATTCTATCCTTATGTATTAATGTATTGGATTTATTTGGATTATATACCATTATTTTCGGTTTGTCAAGTGTTATCGACATAAAAAACGGTTAAAGCCATACTATTAATATACATCTAACAACAACGATATGAGTGATTTATAGTAGGAAAAAGAGTACTGAAGGCATATAAAAAAAGCCTTTTGGTTTTTGGCTGCGAATATATGTTATTGTTATAAAACATTATTCTCTACACAATGACTAAAAGTTGTGAGGTTTAGTTATTAATTTTAAACGAAAATACTATTCTTTGGTGAATGATATACAAAAATCTGTTGACTAAAGAAGAAAATCGTGGTAATATTTAGTTGACAAATGTTATACTTAAGCCGATTATGTTATATAAGTATGACAATAAAACACAGAAGGAGATAATACAATGAAAAAAACTATCAAACAAATTGCAAAAATTCTTTTGCTTGCAATGTGCATTTCTATGTTTGCTACTTGCTTGTTTGCTTGCGATCCCCCTGACGATGGAGATGACGGTATAAACTACGATAATCTCGTAAAGCTCACCATTGATGCGGGCGGTCAGAACGCACAGTATAACTCAACATCTTCTATGGATTATGACCAGTTCCTCAACCCATATCCTTACAATACACTTGAAAAGCTTGTTGATGATTGGAACAAGGCTAACGCAGAGAAGTACGGCTATTATTTCGTGGTAGCCGACAACTCAATTAATATGGATAGAGAAACTATGGCTCCTATGCTTGCAAACGGTTCTGCTCCCGAGATCCTTTACTATCTCGGAACTACTATTGCTGAGGACCAAAGCAAGGGTTGGTTCTTTGATATTTCTTCTGCTATGGAAACACCCAATAAATATTCTAAGTCCGGAGAAGCGGGCAGTGTAAAGTGGAGAGATATCTACGACAGCGTATCATATGCCAGCACTTTTGCTCCCAACGGTGAAAAGTACACTGTAGAGATGGAGCAGAATCCTATCGGACTTATTTATAACAAGACTCTTTTTGAGGCAGCAGGCATTACTGAAGTGCCCGTTACCTATAAGGATTTCATGGAGGTTCAGGATAAGCTCAACGCTTATGCTCAGACGGTAAACAGAGCAAACCCCGCAGACGACTCAAAGTACATCTGCCCCTATTTCCATATGTATCCTTGGTATGACAGCTATCTTGAATCTACTATTTGGGCAAGTGAGCTCGAGTATATGGACGTTATTACTGTTGACGGATGCGTAGATGCTGAAGAATATGCAAGAGCGTATATGCAGAAGGATCCTACAACGGGTGAGAGACGCTTCTCCCCCGAGGATGAAAAATACGTAGAGCTTTTCCGCTTGATCAAGCAGATGACGAAGTACTATCCTACAAATTACAGCTCATATTACGCTCAACAGCAGTTTGTTGCAGGTAATCTTGCTATGCTTGAGGTTGTAGGCGGAAGCATTCGCGAGCTTGCGGATACGATCGACGGCGCGTTCGAGGTTGGCGTTATGCCTTATCCTGTGCTTACACAGCAGCCCGAGAATGAACCCGCTAACCCTTATTACACGACGTTTAACGTTGACAGATATGTTCGCAGAGGATTCTCCGGCTATTCAACGGGTTGGGCTATTACGAACTCCGCTATGAATAAGGACAAATCAACGGGCGACACGAAATGTGTTGACGCTTGTATAGATATCCTTATGTATCTCAGCTGCTTTGAGAACAACGACAAGATGGTAAACGATCTTGGATTTGCAGTTCCTCTTTCCGGAAATACGACAAATCCCTATTTCAAATCTCTTGCGGATACTTACAAGAGCGACAAGGCGAACGAAAATACCGTATCCTGGGCTTGCGCTACTGCAGGCGGCACTATGAACAAGGATTACTACGATGCATTCTATCTCTTCAGACAGAATGCCATCGGACTTGGAATGCCTGCTATCGAAGAAAAGCTTTCCGTTCTCAAAAGCTCGTTTATCAATGCAGTAAATACACTTTATACAACAAACAAGTGGGACAAGGATGCTTGGCCCGAATACGGAGCTTCTAACAAGGAAGGAAAATAAAATGTCAAACAAAGATACATCAAAGGCGGCAAAGCTGAAGAAGTTTTTGCGTAAGCACAGAGGATATCAGGGGCTCCTCTTCATTTTGCCTGCGCTGATTCTTTTATGCATCTTCTGTCTGTATCCTACGATAATGGCGTTTGTAAATTCTTTTACCAATTGGGACGGCGGAACAAAGGCTGACTTCATTTGGTTTGATAACTACAAGAACGTATTCTCCGACAAGCTATTCTGGACATCCCTTCTCAATGCGGTTATTCTGACGGTTGTCGGTATGATACTCGGTAATGCGGCATCTATCTTCTTGGCTGAGCTTATGTATAATCTCAAGTCCAAGATGATGCCGGCATACAGATTCTTGTTCGTGCTTCCGGCAATGATCCCCGGAATAATCGTGCTCCTGCTTTGGCAAAAGCTTATCTTTTCGGGCTCATCGTCAGGTCTTGCAAACACGATCCTTTCGTGGTTTGGCGGCGAACCTCTCGAATGGTTCGCAAGCAAGGACGTCTGGGTGGTATTTATAAGTATCTTCCTTTATGGATTTCCTTGGGTGGGAGGAACGTCGTTCCTTATCTATCTTGCAGGACTTAACGGAATAGATCGAAGCCTTATGGAAGCCTCAGAGATAGACGGCTTGTCGTTTTGGGGAAGGGTATTTAAAATCGACCTTCCTCTTATCAGCGGGCAGCTCAAGTATTTCCTTGTGATGGGATTTATAGGCGGTCTTCAGAACTATTCGATACAGTATGCTATTACCAACGGAGGACCGGGCGAGGTTATCGACAGTATGCAATCCGGAACGATGGTGCCGGGATACTATATCTACAGACTTATTACCGGTTCATCAAAAGAGGGCGCATACGGCTATGCCTGTGCGATGGGAGTTGTTATGTTCATTATTATTATGATAGTGACCGTGATAAACAACAAGCTCATCAAGTCAAAGGAGTAGTCTATGAAAAATACAATTCTTAATAAAAAGAGAAGGAAGCTGACAGTGGGACAAGTATTCTCACACATTATCATTATTTGCTTGCTGATAATGGTGCTTTATCCGTTTTACATACTGATAATCAACAGCTTCAAATCTCCTGCCGACATATTAAAGGATCCTCTTTCTTTCCCCGGCGCAAACGATGCGAAGGTGGTGACGGGAGCCTTTAAGGCGGCATGGCCATATATTTCAAAATACATTTTTAATACCTTTTTGGTAGCATTTCTTGAAGTCTTTGGCGTTTTGCTCTTCGCGAGTCTTGCGGCTTATGGCTTTTCAAGATTTAACTTTAAAGGCAAGGATACTTTATTTATGGTATTCTTAGCCTTTATGATGATCCCCGGTATTCTGACACTCGCAACTCAGTATTCTCTCGTTTATTCTACCTTGAATCTTAAACAGAGCTATGCGGGCGTTATTCTTCCTGCTATTGCGGGCGGTATGCCGGTAAACATCTTTCTTATAAAAACATTTTTTGACGGTATTCCTGCTGATATTTACGAGGCGGCAGAAATGGACGGTGCGAGCAAGCTTGGCTGTTATTTCAGAGTAGCCATTCCCCTCAGTACTCCAATTTTGTTTACAGTAGGTCTTTCAACATTGCTTGGTGCTTGGAACGACGTAGTGTGGGCAAGACTTATCCTATACGGAGCAGAGGATCTTTACACGATCGGTGTTGGAGTATTCACGGTATTCGGCTCGAGTGCTGCAAAGATACCTGACACAGTCATCTATGCAGGCTACTGCCTTGCGTCACTTCCGTTGCTGATTGCTTTCTTCTTCACGTCTAAGCAGTTTATCAAAGGACTTACCGACGGCGCGGTAAAAATGTGATCAGAAACGATACAGAAAATACAGCGAGGTGAAATTTATGAAAAGATTAGCATTGATTTTAGCTATGATAATGCTTCTCTCGGTTTTGCCGGGTTGCGAATTTATTTTTCCCACTCAAACCACAGAGCCAACGGATGACCCCGAGCTTGTGGAAAGAGAGCTGCTTTTTGATAAAAATTTTGAGCAGGGAATAAAGATATCCAATCTCAATTCTCACCAGGTTGGTTATACTTGGTGGAAATACGGCAATGCGGGAAGCGATGAGCCTTTTTGGTCTCTCGGTCAATATTGTGATCTCTCTGCTACGAGGGCAAATTACGATTCGACCAAAAATGATCTCTCGTTAGGAAACGAGCTGTTTGAAATACCTGCGTACGGAATTACCGGTCAAGACGGAGATTATTTTACACTCACTAATGAGTCGGGCAGCAAATACATATCCGTAAATCCTAAAACGGGTGAGTATAATCTTAACGTTGATTCCTCTAAGGAATACGTAAACCAAGAAACAGGCAAGCCCGTTCCTCGCAAGGACGGAGAAGACTGGGTGCATATGATCATTCAGCAGAATCCTGGTGTTATCTATCTTGATCAGGTGGAATCCTACATTATGGAGCTTGATTTTACCATAACTGAAAACATCGAATACGATAATTCGATAGGTGCTTCACAGTTCCAGTGGATTTTCATTGTCCACGACAAGGCAAGTGTGCTTGGCGACTATATGTGGTTCAACGTAACACTTTTTGATAACCGTTACGAGGTCTTTCCCGGCCATCAGCTTTATGATGGTGGAAAGGCAGACGCTACGGGAAAATTCATCTATGCCCCCAAGGGACAGGAGCTTTTCCCTGAAAGCGGTGGCAAGGTAGAGGTTGGTAAGACCTACCACGTGAAGCTTGACCTCAAGGAATATATGAAAACTGCATTCGAGATCGCTAAGAGCAAGGGCGCTCTTAAGGAGTCCGAATGGGAAAATATGGCGGTAAACGGCTTCAACATCGGTTGGGAGGTTTCAAACCTTGCAAAGGTTGGAGTTAAGATCGAAAATATGTCTTTGAGGGTGGTAGAATATGAAAAATAAAGTAATTAGAGCCATTGCCCTCATTTTGACAATGGTTATAGGAGTAATTATGTTCAATAGTTGCGATATTTTCTGGGGTACTTCCACAACAACGACTCCATCAGTTCCCGATCCTACGTGGGATGCGGTGACGGAAGGACAGTTTGTGGAAAGACCCAAGGTGGAAAATGCAGGTGTTGAGGAGCTTCTCGGGGACTTGAATTTTTCGAGAGGATTTTCAGTCACTCTTTTCCACGCAAATTCCTCTAACGGAAATCTTGCGGGCTATCTCGATTATGCAGGCAACAAGGCAGAGGGAGACAATGTATGGCGTATGGCTCAGTGGGGCTGTACAAGAGATATGGTGGCAGACGGTGTGTTTGAAAGAGACGGTTCTGTTGTTTCTTACAGCGACGGCGGCAAATACCTTAAGGTAGATACTTCGAAAACAGGTGCTATAACACTTGGTATAAAGGGAAGTGAAGAATATACAAAGGATGCTGACGGAAACGTACGTGAGCGTACGGATGGCACCGAAAACTGGCCACACATTCTGATTGAGCAGAGTGTTAACACCGACACGGGTGATTGTGAGCATCTCTATATGGAAGTGGATTACAAGGTGACTGAATGCAAGAGCCTTGTAGACAGGGAAAAGTATCCCTTGAATACTAATCTTAATGCCGCGCAGTTCCAGTGGTTCATTACTTTAACAGATATGAATCCCGACAGTGAGAGCTACGGTCAATCCATGTGGTTTGGCTTCTCAATGTTCGATACACGCACAGAGGGTGGAACACCCGGCGGATTTGCTTCTTATGACGGAGGCAAGGAGGACAGCACGGGATTATTTATCTATATGGTTTCTCTTCAGTCCGTTGCGGGTCAGCAAAAGGATTCCGTAAACGTTCCTACATCGGTAGTAGGTAAGGACGTAAGCGTTAAGGTGGACATTCTTCCCTATATTAATCAAGCGCTTAAGATTGCACGTCAGAACGGTGCGATGAAGGGTGCAAGTGCGGATCAGCTTTTGATCGGAAGCACTAACATCGGCTGGGAGATCCCCGGCAACTATGATGTTGAGGTGGAGATATCATATCTCAATATGTACAAAACGAATTAATTATGGCTTGCCATATTAATTAATAAAAATCTTTATTTGGAGGAAAATATGAAAACAAGAATTTTGGCTCTTTTACTTGTGTTTATGATGATGCTTCCCGTATTCGGACAGACATTGGTATCAGCAGCAGAAGCTCCCGTTTGGACAGCAAACGGAACGACCGTCACTGAAGGCGAAGACGGCTACTACAGCGTTGAAGGACTTCAGTACGACAAAAGTGCTTACACAGCAGAAAAGGTACAGCTTGACGGCCTTACGATCGAAATGAAGATCAGAGGTCTTGCTATGGACAAGGCTGCCGGCATCGTATTCTCCGGCAATCCCGGTGCGTCCTATGCAAACAGCCACGTTGCTATGACACTTTGGTATGACCCATTTGCTATTGGTCAATCCAGATTCCACGTTGGCGCTAACCACGATTATAACGGTGATACTTACGTTTACAAGGATTCTCAGGGCGCTACAGGTCAGGGCTTCGGTCTTGATAAGACTATGGTCCTTAACAACGTAACAGACGGCGACATCAAGATCGAAATCAATTCTGAAAATGATATCGCTTACAGAGTTAAGTTCACAATTATGCAGGATAACCTCCTTTGGGGTGACAATATCAACTATGCTGACGAGGTAGGCGGCGGACATTCCGTAACCTTCTATATGGCAAAGGCTAACTTCGCTGATGCTCTTGACGCAGAAGGCAAGCTTTACGTTTCCGCAGCAGGTCTTGGTGCTCCCGGTGTTTCCATTAAGGTAACAGAGTCCGACGTGGCTCCTACGCCTACTCCTGATCCTGATCCCGAACCTACTCCTGATCCCGAACCCACTCCCGATCCCGAACCCGAGGCTCCCACTATCATTGGCACACCCGATTCCGATTGGAGTGCAAGCTACGACGGTGTTTCCCAAAACAGCTTTGCTGAAAACGGCTATACAAAGGTTTCTAATCTTGTTGGTTGGGGTACTCGTTCACATTACAACCGTCTCGTTAAGTTCGATGGACTCGAGCTTAGCTTCAGAGCTGCTACAAGCTCCAAGGATTGCGTAGGTATCATATTCTCCAATGCGCCAGGCGCTTATTTCGGTGATCCTAACTCTATGTCCATTACATACTGGAACGATCCTTTCGGCGCAGGCCAGGCAAGACTTGCATTTGCAGGCAATCACAACTATATGTCCGATCCCCTTGTATACACAGCTCCCGATCTCAGTGCAGCTGCAGGTTTTGGCGCAGATAGATCCATGGTTAGTAACGCAGCTGAGGTTGTTGGCTATACAATCAAATTTGAGTCCTATAATGAAGAATTCTATTCTGTAAAGATCACAATGACCGACAGCGGATTGTGGGAGATCAACGCAAACTACAATGCAGAAGACAAGAGCTGCACAGTATATCTTCCCAAGTCAACGGTAGCAGGTCTTCTTAATGAAAACGGTGAGCTCTACATTATGGCAGCAGGTTTCCCCGACGGTGCTAACCCTGCTCCCGCAGTAGAAGTAAAGATCGTTGACGACAGCTACAGAGCATACATTTCCGGCGAAGGCTTGGCAAATGCTATTGCTAAGATCACAGCCTACGAAACAGCAGCAGGCGCTATCGTTGATGCGGCTACTTACGATGCGGCTATGACTGTAAGAGCAGAGGCAGTTGCTTGTGCAGGTGATCTTCGCGCGAGAGAGCTTGCAGAGCTTGCACTTTGGCTCGCTCGCGTTGATGCAGAGCTTGCAGCTAACGAGGAAGTCGTTGCTATCGTTAAAAAGGCAGTGACAGATAAGATCGATGCGGCAACAAATGCATATTACGCACTTATCGGTGATCCCACGACTCTCAATAACGAATCCCTTGCAGCAGCTCTTGCTCTTGCAAAAGATGCAAAGGCAGAGTATGAAAACAGAGCTTCTATGCTCAGTGACGAAGCAAAAGCTGAGATTGAAGAAGGCATTGCTCTTCTCAATTACGGTCACGATTACTGCATCGTTCTTCTTTGGGTAACAGATTATGAAAGAAAGATCGATGCTCTTGACGCAACATCTCCTTCTATAGTTGAATCTCTCGTAGAGGTTAAGTCCTATAGAGAAGGTTATGAGTCATCTACAGCTTGCGCAAAGATGACAACAGTTATCACAGAAGAACACAAGGCTGCTTTTGAAGCACAGATCGCAGCTTGCGACGCAGAAGTAGTTAATATTGAAACAGTAGTTCTTCCCGAGCTTAAGGAAAGCTACGTTAAGGCTATGGAAGAGAAGCTTGCGGCTGACCTTACAATTAAGCCCAACCTCGATGACGCTAAGTTAGCATACGCAGAGATCGCTACATACGTTTCTATCACAGAAGCTGACGGCGAGCTTTACGACCGTTACGTAGCAGGCTATGCAGCAATCAAGGCAGCTTGCGAAGCATTCGTTCGCGCACAGATCGCAGACGTTGCAGCACTTCTTGAAGATGAATACACGGTTCTTGATGAATTCAAGAGCGTACGAACAAAGTTCAAATCCATAAAGATCGATTATCTTATGGAAGAGAATGCAGATATCGTATCTGAGCTCGCAGCACTTGAAGTGAATATTGCTAAAAACGTATTCTACTATGTAAATGCAACAGACATTCCTCTCGTTGAATGGAACGAAAGAGGTCTTGAGATGGAGTCGAAGGTTGAATTCCCCGCACGCCTCAACTATAATAAGGCACTTAACCTTAAGAGCGGCGCCGAGATAGTAATTGAGCTTACAAGCGCAGCATACTACAACGACAATACAAGTGCAAACAACCTTTGCTTCAACTTCCTCGCAGAGCCTGACTCATACAAGTCTATGAGTGACGGCATCTCGATTATCATTTGGCTCTATCCTACAGAATCCAACGTTCAGATCATGAACAACACCGACGTTCCTCTTGCGAGCAGCACGATCGCTACTCCTATTGACGGCGGTACAATCACTATCTCCGTTAAGTATGAGGAATACTACAGCTTCGTAGAGGATGCTACATACTGGGCATACGTAATTAAGGTAAATGAGGCTGAAATCGTTCTTACAGCAGAAACGCTCACAAGCCAGGGTCATGAGGTTCCCGATGAGGTTTATTTCTCAATGGGTTCATTCGCAGACAAGAAGGATACTCCCAACGTTCTTACACTCGTAAGTGTAAACGGAGTTGAATTTGGTAAGCCTGCTCCCGAGCAACCCGAATGCACAGAGCACGTTGATGCTAATACTGACGGCAAGTGTGACAACTGCGGAGCTGACGTTGAAGTACAGCAGCCCGGCGGTGACGAACCCGTAGATCCCGATCCTAAGCCCGATGACGGTGATAAGGACGAAGACGAAAAGCCTGAAGAAGAGCTTTCATTCATTCAGAAGCTTGCTCGCTTCTTCAGAGGTATCGTTGATGCAATCAAGAACTTCTTCGGACGTCTCTTCGGTAAAAAAGCTTAATTGATCAGCAAAATTTCATATGCAGGACACCTGATAAGAAAGTTCGATTTCTTTTGGGTCGATAGCAGATAATTCTTGGATTTACCAGTAATAAATCCGGATAACACGGCTTCCGGGTGTTATATATTAATGCCCGGAAGCTTTTATTTAAAACAACAAAGCCACTAAGTCCCTATTTCACAGCAAATGAGGTGAAAAAATGAAAAAAATCAAAAGAATTCTCGCGCTACTCCTCGTAATTTCTATTATGATCCCACTTGCATCGTGCGACGCTTGGGATGAGTTTTGGACGGAGTTTAACGGCGGTACGGAAAAAAGCACTACCGCAACTACAAATAAGACTACAAAACCCACAACAACGACGAATAACAGCGGAGAGTCAAATCCTCCGGTAGATGATATGGAATTGAAAGACTATGCAAAGCCCTTCTGGGTAGGCGATACGATGTATGACGAGAGTGTTATGCTCGTTGCCAAAACCGATGATGAAGGCAATATAATTGAGGCACCGCGTACCAAATTACTTTTTAACGCAGAAAAAATTGAGTCCGTAACTTGGTATTTCCACGAAAAAAACGGCTCTGAAATAAAAACGTTCACAGAAGGTGTGGACTTCACTTATGAAAATGGATACATAGTTGCAAAGGGAAGTATAGTTCACAACGATATCCTTGAGATCGATGAATTTGAAACGAGTATGCCCTACGTGACCGACAAGATGCTCGTGGGTGAGCAGGTTTTTCCCGGTCTTACGCTTCAGTCCGATATTCCATCGACGACCCCGGGGCTTTGCTTGCCCTTTACCGAAGGATATCAGATAGTCCAGATGCAGCTTTGCGTCACCTATACTCACGCAGAAGGTGCGTGGGCGGGAAGTGTCCCCGAATATCTCGGCGATACCACCTTGAAATCCACTCTTGAAAAGCTTGAGAATAAAGAGGAAGTTAACGTACTTGTATTCGGCGACAGCATCTCCACAGGTGCAAACTCATCAAGCATTCTCGGTATTACCCCGAATCTCCCCACTTGGCCTGAGATCTTTGCAGAGGGTCTTTCCGATCATTTCGGAGCAACGGTAAATCTTAAGAACACAAGCGTTGGCGGTTGGACATCCGCTAACGGTGTTGGCGGAGGAACAGGATGGGTTGCAGGTGTCCAGGTACAGAAGCCCGGACTTGCTACACAGTTTGTAAACGGTGAGCTTAAGGGCTACGTTCCCGATATTGCAATTATCGGATTTGGTATGAATGATGCTTCGATAGGTCTTTCTATCGATACGTTCTGCAACAATATTACAAGTATGATAAATACGGTGCGTAAGCAAAACCCCGACTGTGAGATCATTCTTCTCGGAACGATGCTTGCAAATCCTCTTGCAAAAAATCAGTCGAAAAACCAGACCGAATATACGGAATATCTTGGCAGAGTAGCAAAGAACTACGAGAATGTTTCGGTTGTTGACATCGGTGTGATGCACCGCGATCTTCTCGATAGCGGCAAGTACTATACCGAAATGTCGAGCAATAACGTAAATCATCCGAATGATTTCTTTGCGCGCGTTTACGCAATGAATCTTCTTTCAACACTGATATATTACGATTACACCGTCAACAATCCTGAACCCGATCCTGATCCAAAGCCCGAACCCGAACCCGAGCCCGAGACGGTTTATGATGAGTTTATCAGTAATGGGTATGCGGCGCTATTCAACGATCCCTTCCTTAAAAACGGTGTTAGCGTGCTGAAGCCCGACGGAAGCTCTGCGGGAACTATAGCAGGAGTCAACGCTATGGGAGATCCCTTGTGGGTATTCCCACAGTGGGGATCCAAATATGATATTTATGACTATGCAGAGAGGAATTATTTTAACGGCGGAAACGCTTTTACTTACATATCCGATGGTAAAGAGGTAAACGGAAGCATTCTTCCCGGCAAGGTTCTAACGATAGATACCACTACAGGCTCTATTTATATGGAGCTCAATGCGGGGGCTGAATACGATCGCCCCCGTCAGGACGGCGAAAGCTGGCCCCATACGCTTCTTTCTCAGGATTTCGGGTCTGATTCGGAGCTTGTTCACGTAGCTGATCTTGAGGATCTAGTGATGAATATGAGCTATGAGATCACTAAATTTGAGGACTGTATGGGCAGTGCAGCGAATAACAATTTACACTGCGCACAATTGGTTTGGTATATTACTCTTCAGAACAGGACTCCCAATCATCCCGACTACGGTAAATATGTTTGGTTTGGTATTACTCTTTGGGATAATAGGATTTCGGGTGCGGCATCCTCAGGCTTTGCCGCCGAGGACGCAGGTAAGGATGATGCAACACACGCGTTCATTTATCAGCCTTCTTCAGCCGTCGTTCATACAAACGGAAAGTGCCCTACAGTGAACGAATACAGAACGGTTGATTTCCATCTTCTTGAGGTGGCAAGACAAGCATTTAATATGGCTAAGGAAAGAGGATACCTCGGTGATACCGCTTGGGAGGATCTCTATATTGGCGGAATGAACTTCGGTTGGGAAGTGACCGGAACCTACAATGTAGCTGTACAGATAGACTCGGTAGGTGTATATTACAAATAATAGGAACAGTATTATGTACGGATTGGATAAAAATAAAAACTTTAGTGAAAACATATACGATATAGCAGATGAGCCTGTTCTTGCGACTCTGTTTACCACGGGAAACGGATATATGGGTGTCAGAGGCAGCTTTGAGGAATTTGGCTCACAACGAGTTCAGGGTGCTTTCGTTCGCGGTTTTATCGATGAGATAATCGAGGTGACAGAGCCTTTTACTGACAATGAGTATATGAAGAAATACTATCTTGACGAAGAAAAGCTCAAAACCTTTGAAAGACAGGATAGCTGCGTGAACATGCACGATTTTCTTGCGATTAAGATTACTGTTGGAGATAAGATGTTCTTCCCATGGGACGGTAAGATCGTTAGATGGCGTCGCTATCTTGACCCAAGGAGTGCTATCTACAGGCGAGAGCTTGTGTGGGATGACGGCGAAGGAAACCGAACTGAATTCTCGTTCGAACGCTTTGCATCGTTTGCCGATGACCATCTTTACTGCCAGCGTGTAAAAATAAGACCTCTTAATCACACTCTACCGATTAAGATCATCTCCGGAATCGATACGTTTATCAAAACGGGCGGTCAGTTTATTACAAAGACGGACCTTTTGGAGATAGACGACACAAATATCCTACACAAGTATCACGCCACTAACAAATATGGCTTTAGCGCTTGCTACGGTATAAAAAATGATTTTCCTGAAGGCAGAGTACTTGGAAAACATGATGAAAACGGTACTGTTGGCGTTGAATATCTTTGCGACGGTGCAAAGTCTTATACTTTTGATAAGATAACCTACATTATTACAAGCAGGGATACGGACAGGGATATTACAGACTGCGCAAGAGAAAGACTTGCGCAAGGAACACTTGATTACACTACACTTAAGAGAGCGCATATATCTGCGTATAAGTCATATTTTGCAATGATGGACGTCAATATTGAAGGCGACGATGAGGTGGATGCTTATCTTCGTTTTGCAAGCTATCACACCGCAATATCCGCATCGATGAATGACAGTATTCACGGCATATCCGCAAAGGGACTTACAGGCGAAAGATACAATCAGTTCGTTTGGTGGGATTGTGAGATACATCAGATGCCTTTCTTCTTGCTTACAGCTCCCGAAACTGCCAAAAACGCGCTTATGTATCGCTATAGAATGCTTCCACAGGCAAAGAAAAATGCCGAGCTGAACGGTTATGACGGCGCAATGTATGCCTTCTGCTCGTCTGTTGACGGTGACGAGATGGTTTGGCAATATGCGCGTCACCCCTTTATGCAGATACATATCAATTCTGACATTCCATATGGAATCATTAATTATTATCGCTACACGGGTGATAGGGAGTTTATGGTTAATTACGGAATGGAAATGATACTTGAATGTCTTAAATTCTGGATTTCCCGTGTTAATTATAATGAGAGTAGATATGAGATCTGCAGAGTGACGGGCACTGACGAGCATCATC
Organism: uncultured Clostridia bacterium; assembly: GCA_937884385.1. Taxonomy (GTDB): domain Bacteria; phylum Bacillota; class Clostridia; order Oscillospirales; family CAG-272; genus RGIG4608. The sequence continues at coordinate 24,983 of CALGCW010000183.1, forward strand.
CTTACGTCGATAACGATGCGTATACAAACTATTGTGTAAAATTTGCATTTGACCGTTTTATCGCTCTTTGCGACGAGCTTTCGTACGTGGTGGAATCCACCCTTCTTGAAAAAATGAAGGAGATATCCTCAAAGCTTTATCTTCCCATGTGCGATAATGGACTTATCCCGCAGTTTGACGGATATTTCGGACTTTCCCGTTCTCTTGAGGAGCAGGGAAAGGGAACCCTCAAGCAGTTTCAAATGAAAAAAAGCGGTCTTTACCACAAGAGCCAGATCATCAAGCAGCCGGACGTTATTTTGCTTTATACGATGGTCGACGTTGGACTTGAAAGAACGCATTTTGCAGAAAACTGGGATTATTATGAAAATATGTGTGAGGTCAGCTCGTCACTTACTTTTCCTGTACACGCTATTGCTTGTGCGCAGAATAAGCAGATGCTTTCCTTCCGCAAAAATCTTCTCAATACGGTAAAAATGGATGTTGACGATATTCACGGAGTTGCTTGGCAGGGCGTACACAGCGGCTGTCTTGCAGGTGGATATCTTGCAGTTATCTACGGTATCTTCGGACTTTCCGTAAAAGAGGATGGAACGCTTGCCTTTAATCCCGTGAGAACACTTTTTGACGGTGTGACTGCTCGCCTGTTCTACAAGGGTTCAAAGATCACGATGAGTATCAAGGGCAACGAATTGACCGTAAGCAAGAGGGGATCGGAGAAGATATACGTTCAGTCACCTGACGGAAAGAAAAAGCTGCTCAAAGGAACTTTGACATACAAAATATGAGGTGCTTTTATGAAGGGTTTTATTTTCGATCTTGACGGTGTTATCGTATCCACGGATGGGCTTCATTACCTTGCGTGGAAGAAGATGGCAGACAGAGAGGGTATATATTTTGACCAGATCATAAATAATCGCTTGCGCGGGGTGAGCCGTATGGCAAGCCTTGAGATCGTGCTTGAAAGAGCAAGCAGGGAATATTCTTCCGAGGAAAAAGAAGCGCTTGCAACGTATAAAAACGATATATACAAGGAGCTTCTTAAAAGTCTCACCCCGGAAGATATCCTTCCCGGTGTTGCAGAGACTCTTGAAAAACTAAGATATCAAGGATACAAGCTCGCGATAGGCTCTTCGAGCAAAAACACTCCCTCCATACTCAAATACATTGGTCTTGACTGTTTCTTTGATGCGGTTTCGGATGGAAATAACATCCAAAACAGTAAGCCGGACCCGGAGGTTTTCCTCAAGGGAGCAGCTTTTCTTGGACTTGACCCCAAGGAATGTTACGTAGTTGAAGATGCAAAGGCGGGTGTAGATGCGGGTGCAGCCGGTGGATTTACAACCATTGCTCTTGGAGATGCATACGGATATGAAAATGCAAGCTACAGTATTGAGCGTTTTAGTGATATACTTGGCATTGTAGACCCGTAGATTAAATGCTTTGAAAGAGCATATGTAACATATACTTCAGGAGGACTTATGATATATCAAAGCATAAAATTAGAAGAAAAGGGATCGCTGGATTCATATGTGACTACATACGTTATAAATCCAAATCATGAGTTGCCCAAGAAAAAGCGTCCAACGATAGTTATTTGTCCGGGAGGCGGATATCAGTTCGTTTCTTACCGTGAAGATGAGCCTGTTGCACTTCAATATCTTGCGAGAGGATATAACGTGGTAGTTTTGCATTACTCAGTTGCTCCCGCCATCTATCCAACGGCAATTTTGGAGCTTGGAAGAGTAATGTTAATGCTCAGAGAACGTGCTGAGGAATGGATGATAGATGAGAACAAAATAGTGCTGATGGGCTTTTCGGCAGGAGGACACCTTGTTGCTTCGTATTCTTGCTTTTGGACTGAAGATTTTTTATCTGAAGAGCTTGGTTGCAGCAAGGAAGATTTGAAGCCTAACGGACTTGTTTTATCATATCCAGTAATAACCTCGGGAGAATATGCACATAGGGGCTCATTTGTTAACCTTCTTGGCGACAGATACGATGAGCTTGTTGAAAAAATGTCACTTGAAAACCAAGTGACAAAGGACAATCCTCCCACTTTTTTATGGCACACATATACGGATGGCTCTGTACCCGTGGAGAATTCCTTGCTTTTCACACGATCGCTGAGGAATAAGGGTATATCTGCAGAGCTTCACATCTACTCCGAGGGAGAACACGGTCTTTCATTGGCAAACGAGTTTACTGCCGTATATGAAGCGCAGGTTGTTCCATCGTGTCAAAGCTGGGTAGAGCTTGTTCATAAATGGATGCTCAAAACATTCAAAAATTAATTGATTTCCAAATGTATTCAATATTATATTGATATATTTAAAAATACTCGCGTATGAGGACAACCGATGGGGCAAATATAAGGAAAAGCCACCGAAAATATCGGCCAAAAGGACGCAGAAGGAGAAAACTATGTCAACAGTAACACTCAAGCACGTATACAAGGTATAC
>CALGCW010000184.1 GCA_937884385.1 uncultured Clostridia bacterium
AGTTCGCAGGCTCTTCTTCCGTTCCCGCTCACGTAGAGATGATGGGACTCATCGGTGCAGGTAACAACCCCATGGTTGGCAACTGCCGCAGGCTGTTGAGATGACATGTTGCTGTGGCGGTTGCTATCGAAGAGGCAAGTAAGTAATTTAAAATTTGAAACACGCAGGGGAAAGCTTTATTATCAGTTTTCCCCTATTTTACTTAACAAGGAGAATTATACAATGTATCAAATGGCAGGACACAGCAAGCTGTGCGCTACATGTAATTATTGGATGGGACCGCGCTAGCTTAATTGGTGCGCAAGCCACGTTGTACTTGAGGATCAAAGCATATGGAGCAAATGTTGGTGTCAGGGCTGCCCCCATATGCGCGCCGACAGACTTAGCAATTTCGGTGCCTGCTCCCGCTATGAAAAATGGTCGGTTTTGAAATACACTTTTTACGGCAAAATTCAGATTTAAAGCGCTCAATTTACAAAACGAGTGCTTTTTTCTTGCATTTTTTCATTTTGTGTGATAGAATAAGGATAGCAAATAAAAACGGAGACAAAAAATGCTCGACAAAATATATCTTGAAATAACCAACGTTTGCAATCTTTCCTGCAGCTTTTGTCACAAGACGAAACGACAAAAGAAATTCATGACAGAAGATGAATTTGACACACTCACCGATAAGCTGAAAGGAAAAGCAAAATTTCTCTATTTTCATCTGATGGGTGAACCTATGCTACACCCCAAATTGCCCGAATTTATCGCTGTGGCGCGCAAAAAAGGATTCACACCCATACTTACGACAAACGGCGCTCTGTTGCGTGAGAAAGGCAAAAATCTGCTTGAGAGCCTACCTTACAAGATAAGCATTTCCCTTCACGCGCCCGATGCCAATCCAACCTTTGCCGATAAAGGCTATCTCGACTCTTGTATTGAGTTTTCCAAGGAAGCCGCTGAGCACGGTTGCATTATCGTTCTTCGTCTTTGGAATCTCGGTACAGATGCAGACAATTCAGGCATCCTAAAGCGGCTTAAGGAAGGCTTTTCAGAGCCTTGGGAGGAATATCGCGGCGGCAGCAACTTAAAATTAGCTCCGAAGATCTTTCTCGAATGGGGCGAGCATTTTGAGTGGCCAGATATACTTGCCGAGCAAGTCAGCGAAGATACAGAGGTCTTCTGCTACGGATTGAGAAATCACATAGGCGTTCTTGCGGACGGCACCGTCGTTCCCTGCTGTCTCGATGCGGAGGGCTGCATAGACCTCGGCAATCTATTTGAAAGCGAGTTTGAAGATATACTATCCTCCGACAGAGCGAAGGCGATCAAGGACGGCTTCTCACGCCGCAGAGCCACAGAGCCTCTTTGCCGTACTTGCGGTTACGTTAAACGATTTAGTATTCAAAACAACAAAAAGCCTTGAATCATCAAGGCTTTTTTCTTTATCAAAATATACTGATCATCCGATCTTTTTGTTCAATCTTTTTTCCGTACCCCTAACAGCAAAGTAAACTATAAACCAAATAATCAAATAAGTAACTACGAAGATAGCTGTGAATATGAGAATAACCATTGGCTCAAAAGGTATCCACGAATTTAACAAATAGCAAAGCGTGTATGCAATATAAAGCGACAAAAAGTGAAATAGCAGCGATTTAGTTATAGGCCAATGATCTATCTGATTAAAAACACTGACTCCTGCATGAATAAACGCCAAAATATACGTTGAAACGACTGCCAGGAACACATCAGTGCCGCCCAGACTGAAATTTTCAAGTGTCAGACCAAGAATAAAGAAGACAATACCTGCAACTATCGGACCGAAGCCACCAAACATTAATCCTCTGTGAAAAAATTCTTTAAAATACTTATTCATATTAAATACCTATCCTTTCTTTAACGATTTTTAATTGTCTGCGGGAAATGTAATCTTTATAACCGTTTTTTAGCGTAACCGATAAGGTTCCCGAGATAGAAGATGAAAACTTTTCAATTGCATCAATATTTACAAGACAAGATTGATTAATTTTAATGAATTTTTGAGAGTATTGCTCTTCTAACTGGTACAATCTTTGCTTTATAAGTAATTTTTCTTGTTTTTTCATCGCGTAAACCTTATTATTTTCAACGAAAAAGCAACTGATATCCATCGGTTCAAGCTTTATTAGCTCTTCCCTCTCTGTATAGCCAAATAATTTTTGCTTGTTTGAATATACAAGCTGTTCAATTGCTGTTATTAGATCGTTTTTTTCGTGAGCATAGACTATTACCTCTTCATCACACTCTTTATTGATTATTTATTCGTACTTTTGCGACTTGTATCGCATTATACAATACAAAGATAACAAAAAACATACCATATAAAAATTTTATAGAATGGCTAA
>CALGCW010000185.1 GCA_937884385.1 uncultured Clostridia bacterium
ACGAACGAAGTGCGAAGGCGGCGGGACTGGATGCGGATACGGTCATCCTTTCGCCTATGAGCCATGCGGGCTATTATCCCGGCGGAAAAGTAATGACGATGAAGGTGGTCTTTGAAAAAGGCACCTACCGTCTGCTTGGCGCTCAGATCGTCGGATACGAGGGCGTGGACAAGCGAATCGACGTGCTTGCTACCGCCATCCGTGCAGGAATGAAGGCAACCGACTTGAAGGATCTTGACCTTGCGTATGCGCCGCCTTATTCTTCTGCTAAAGATCCTGTGAATATGGCGGGCTTTATGATCGACAATATTGCAAACGGTGTGCTGAAGCAATGGCATCTTGAGGATGCGGATAAATTGCCCCGTGACGGAAGTGTAACGCTTCTTGATACGAGAACGGCTACAGAATATAGTCGTGGTCATATTGAGGGCTTTCGGAATATCCCCGTCGACGAGCTGAGAGAACGCCTTGACGAAGTAGAAAAAGGCAAGCCCGTGTACGTGATCTGCCAAAGCGGTCTGCGCAGTTATATCGCAAGCCGCATTTTAGAAGGTAACGGCTACACGGCATATAATTTCGCAGGAGGATTTCGTTTTTACGATGCGGTAACAAACGACCGCGCATTAACTTGCCGTGCTACCGCCTGCGGAATGGATAATTAAACAAGTACCACTCTTTCAAAAAAAGAAGAGTGGTATTTTTATGTGATGTCATCACGGAAGGGGGCGAATTGTCGTGATACAATAAGACCATAGAAAGCGAAGAAGCTTCGCAAAGAAAGAAGTGATATTATGCGTAAAGAACAATTTGATATAACCGGTATGACCTGCTCGGCCTGCTCGTCGAGAGTGGAGAGCTGTGTGAGAAAGCTTCCGGGCGTGAAGGACGTGTCTGTAAATCTCCTGAAAAACAGTATGTCGGTTTCATACGATGAGAACGGTATGAACACCGAAGGTATTGTAGGTGCCGTTGAAAGCAGCGGCTACGGGGCGAAACCAAAAGATGACCGTCAGAATACAAAGGCCGAAAAAACACAGGTCAGCACGGCGCAGGCAGAATACAAAGGGATGAAACAACGGCTATGGCTTTCGGTCATTTTCACCCTTCCTCTGTTTTATATTTCGATGGGGCATATGATGAACTGGCCCCTGCCGAGCTTCCTTTTAGGAATGGAAAATGCCATGACCTTTGCCTTTACCCAGTTTCTGCTCTTGATACCCGTACTGATCATTAACAGCAAATATTTTAAGAGCGGATTTCGGGCACTGTTTCACGGCGCACCCAATATGGATTCGCTGATTGCTATCGGCTCCGGTGCGGCAACCGTTTACGGAATCTATGCGATTTATAAAATCGGGTTCGGCTTGGGAAGCGGAAACATGGAGCTTGTCCATAGCTTTATAATGGACCTGTATTTTGAGTCTGCCGCTATGATTCTGACACTGATCACCCTTGGTAAGACCTTGGAGGCGAGAGCCAAAGGCAAGACCTCCGATGCGATTACCAAGCTGATGAATCTGGCGCCCAAGGCTGCTACCGTAGTACGGGACGGTCAGGAGCATCAGATCCCCGTGGACGACGTGGTTCTCGGTGACGTGCTTATCGTAAAAGCCGGCGAATCGGTTCCTGTGGACGGTATCGTGCTGGAAGGCTTTTCTGCTATCGATGAATCAGCTCTGACGGGTGAGAGTATCCCCGTAGAAAAGAACGTAGGAGATAAGGTGATCGGTGCTACCGTCAGCAAATCGGGCTACATCAAAATGCAGGCGACAAAGGTTGGTGACGATACGGCGCTTTCGCAGATCATTCGTCTTGTGGATGAAGCGACAAGCTCCAAAGCACCCATTGCAAAACTTGCTGATAAGGTCAGCGGCGTGTTTGTGCCGATTGTAATCGCGATTGCGGTGATTGCCACTATCGTCTGGCTGATTGCAGGCTACGGCTTGGAGTTCGCTCTCTCTATCGGCATTTCGGTTCTCGTGATCTCTTGCCCCTGCGCTTTGGGGCTTGCCACGCCTACTGCGATCATGGTGGGTACGGGCAGAGGAGCCACAAGCGGAATCTTAATCAAATCGGCAGAAGCACTTGAGACTGCACACAGCATTGATACGGTGGTACTGGATAAGACAGGAACCATCACCGAAGGTAAGCCTGCCGTTACGGATATTCTTTGCCGTGAAGGAATTTCCGAAAAGGAACTTTTACAAATTGCAGCATCTCTTGAAAAGCTGTCGGAGCATCCCTTGGCGGAAGCCATCGTGACAGAAGCGGAAAAGAAAGAAATATCTTATCTCGCTGTAAGCGATTTTCACCAGATCGCAGGTCAAGGCATTACCGGTGTTATCGACGGAAAAACTTGTCTTGCAGGAAACCGCAGACTGATGGAGGCATATGGAATTACAGACGAAGAATTTCATCGCTTGGGTGAAGAACTGGCAGTGGACGGTAAAACGCCTCTGTTCTTTGCCCGTGCCGATGAGCTTATCGGTGTGATCGCGGTTGCAGACGTAGTGAAGCCGACCAGCAAACAGGCGATAGAAGAATTATCGGCTATGGGTATCGAGGTCGTTATGCTTACCGGTGACAACGCCAAGACCGCAGAAGCGATCCGTCGTCAAGTGGGCGCGCCGCGAACAATAGCCGAAGTGTATCCGCAGGATAAAGAGGAGGAGATCCGCCGTCTGCAAAGCGAAGGTAAGAAGGTCGCCATGGTAGGTGACGGTATCAACGATGCGCCCGCCCTTGCAAGAGCGGATGTGGGAATTGCCATTGGTGCGGGAACCGATATCGCCATGGAATCGGCTGATATTGTTTTGATGAAAAGCGATTTGATGGACGTGCCCGCCGCTATCCGACTCAGCCAAGCGGTTATCCGAAACGTCAAGCAAAATCTGTTTTGGGCATTTATCTATAATATTATCGGTATTCCTGTTGCGGCAGGGGTGTTCTTTATCCCCTTTGCACTGAAGCTGAATCCAATGATTGGAGCATTTGCTATGAGCTTCAGTTCGGTGTTTGTGGTAACGAATGCACTGCGGCTCAGATGGTTTAAGCCAAAAAATAAAAAGCACGCCGAGGGCAAGCCTTTGGCGCTGAATGATAAAGGAGAAAACAATATGGAAAAGGTGTTGAAAATTGAAGGTATGATGTGTAATCACTGCGTTGTGCATGTTCAAAAAGCACTTGCAGCAGTCCCCGGCGTAGACGAGGTAGCCGTAAGTCTTGAGGATAAATCGGCTCATGTGAAACTGCATCAAAATGTGTCGGACGATGCTTTCAAAACAGTTGTTCAAGACGTAGGCTATGAACTGACAGGAATTGAATAAGGCAGCTACACAAAATGTCCGCCGTGCGCTTTGCATCGGCGGACATCGTTTATATTTCGCTTAGTTCTTCTAACTTGGTTTTGTCTGTAAGTTCAATCGTGCCACGGGAGAGCTTGACCATTCCTTCGTTCTGAAAATATTTCAGCATTCGTGTGATGACCTCACGGTGAGAACCAAGGTGGT
>CALGCW010000186.1 GCA_937884385.1 uncultured Clostridia bacterium
ATTACTTGGAATAAAGTTCGACGATAAGCTGTTCCTCGAAGGGGAAGTCGATATCTTCACGAGCAGGAAGAGTAACTACCTTTGCGCTCATGCTATCCTTATTAACTTCGAGCCATTTGGGAGCAACCTTTGTCTGTGCGCTCTCGAAGAGTGCCTTGCACTTTTCAGAATTTCTGAAGTTCTCGCGAACTGTGATCACGTCGCCTGCCTTAACGAGGATGGAAGGAACATTAACCTTCTTACCGTTAAGCTCGATGTGCTCGTGAAGAACGATCTGGCGAGCTTCCTTGTGGCTTTCTGCAAAGCCCATTCTGTAAACAACGTTGTCAAGTCTTCTTTCAAGCAAGCAAAGGAGGTTTTCACCTGTGATACCGGGCTTTCTTGCAGCCTCTACATAGTAGTTCTTGAACTGCTTTTCAAGAACACCGTAGTATCTCTTTGCAGTCTGCTTCTCACGAAGCTGACGACCGTATTCTCTGAGTTTCTTATTGTTTGCACCGTGCTGACCGGGAGCAGAATGTCTGCGGTCAAGTGCGCATTTACCTGATGTGCAGCGCTCGCCCTTAAGATAGAGCTTCTTGCCTTCTCTACGGCAGAGCTTACACGCAGGACCTGTATATCTTGCCATAATTTAATGCCTCCAATATTAAACTTTTCTACGTTTGGGGGGTCTGCAACCGTTGTGAGGAATAGGAGTCACGTCCTTGATCATTGTGATCTGAAGACCAACTGTTTCCAATGCACGGATTGCGGATTCACGTCCTGAACCGGGACCTTTTACAAACACTTCAACAGTCTTAAGACCGTGTTCCATAGCAGCCTTACCTGCTGTCTCTGCTGCAGACTGAGCTGCAAAGGGAGTTGATTTTCTGGAACCCTTGAAACCAAGCTCACCTGCGGAAGCCCAAGAAATTGTGTTTCCGTTAATGTCGGTGATGGTCACAATAGTATTGTTGAAAGTTGCACTGATATGAGCCGCGCCTTTTTCAATATTTTTGCGTTCGCGGCGTCTCTTGACTACTTTTTTAACAGCCATCTTTATGCCACTCCTTTATTTCTTCTTGTTAGCGATTGTCTTTGCAGGACCTTTACGAGTTCTTGCATTTGTCTTTGTTCTCTGACCTCTAACGGGGAGACCTTTTCTATGTCTGATGCCGCAGAAGCAGTTAATTTCGATCTTTCTCTTGATGTTCATTGCAACATCACGGCGAAGATCACCTTCAACTGTGTAGTTGTTTTCGATCTCGTCACGAAGCTTTGCGATCTCTGCCTCGGTAAGATCCTTTGCACGAGTGTCGGGATTGATGCCTGTCTTTGCAAGAATGTCGTTTGCACTCTTGCGGCCGATACCGTAAATATAGGTAAGAGCGATTTCAACGCGTTTTGCGTTTGGAATATCAACACCAGCTATACGAGCCATTTCATTTCACCTCTTTAATTCGGTTATTTTTAGTGTGTGGTTTCTGATTAACCCTGTCTCTGTTTGTGCTTAGGGTTCTCACAGATTACCATGATTTTACCTTTTCTCTTGATGATCTTGCACTTTTCGCAGATCTTCTTTACGGATGGTTTAACTTTCATTGTACTACCATTCCTTTCTTTATATGGTTATTTTGGTTTTTTATGAGTCACCCAACGGCTATTTGAGCCGTCAGCTTTATATTTGTTATCAGCTTATTTTGCGCGCCAAGTGATACGTCCTTTGTTAAGGTCGTAAACGGAGACCTCGATAGTCACCTTGTCACCGGGCAAAATTCTGATATAGTTCATTCTGAGCTTACCCGAAATATGTGCGGTCACGATATGACCGTTGGGAAGCTGAACCTTGAAGGTCGCGTTGGGAAGAGCCTCAACGACCGTACCTTCGAATTCGATTACATCATCTTTAGCCAAGATCTTTTCCTCCTGAAATATTTGCTTTAGAAATCGTTGTCAATAAGTGTTAGTATCTGAACTCCTTCGGGAGTGATCGCAATCGTATTTTCGTAATGAGCCGAGATCTTACCGTCCGCAGTCTTCACCGTCCAGCCGTCAGGCAACATAATGACCTTCTCCGTGCCAAGATTTATCATTGGCTCGATAGCAAGGGTCATACCGTTGCAAAGGCGAACACCGCGGCCTGCAGTGCCGTAGTTGGGAACGTCGGGCTCCTCGGGAATCTCGGGCTCCTCGGGGACCTCCAGCTCAACCACCAGACCGTAGGTGCCTGCACCGGACAGCAGGAAGGTACCCAACTTGACGGTGTAGGTGCCGGGGGTGTAGGGATCATAATCTGTCCATACATCAACCATACCTGTGACATCATGATGCCATGTGTTAAAGCGGCGCTTTTCGACGACAACGAGCTTCATATCAGTCAGATCGAGCTTTTCGCCGACAGCATACGTCATCTTCGGCTTTTTTTCGAGATAGAGATAGGCGTCAAAGATTGCATTGGTACCGCGGTAGTAGCCGTCCTCATCCCATACCGGAATATTGGAATCGCTGACGCAGGTTGTTGTGACGCCGGTGGAAGGTGCCGTCTCAAACGGCGGATAATCCGGTGTGCAGTTGTTTGTGTCATAGGTGGTGCTGATACCGCTCAGGGATTCAAAGTAGCTGGAACAGCCGGGACAGCAGCCATAATCGTATGGGCCTGTTGTGATGGTCGTCATCCATGTTGTGGATTGGACAGGACTCGAAGTGGTTGTGGATAAGGCGGAGGCAGATACTGCAAAGGCAGAAGTGCCGATGCAGAGTGCCGCAGCAAATCCGAGACAAAGCTTGTAGGGTTTCATAAGACATCCTCCTTTAAATATGTTGTTTGGCATTGCGTGAAGTGGTTTTTCGCTTCTAACCATATAGACGGGATTTTCCATTGTTGCGTCACATATTTTTAAAAAATTTTTTGGTGCGTATTTTCGTGGAAAAATATATCAGGCTGAAAAATATTTCCGCTTCTGTTTTAATAGACGGAAATTTTTTGAGATGCGTCACATATTTTCCGGAAAAATTTTTCTTCCTGTTTTTATCGTACCACAGTTTGCGTTTCATTGCAAGTCTTTTCGATAAAAAATTCCCCCGATGCCATAAAACGGCATCGGGGGAGGCGGAAGGTTTCGATATTATCAGGCTTTCCAGCTCTGGATAGATTCCAGTACCTTAGAAAGCTTTTCTTCTGCCTTTGCGAGTTTCTCGCGCTCTGCGGCAATGAGATGTGCCGGAGCTTTTTCGCAGAATCCGGGGTTATTGAGCTTGCCCTGAATGAAGCTGATGTCCTTACGAACCTTGGCTTCTTCCTTTTCGAGTCTTGCGATTTCCTTTTCGATATCAACAAGCTGTTCCATGGGGATAAAGATACGTGCCGCATCCGTGACGACAGTGAGTGCATTCTTGAACTGATAATTCTCAGCGATCTGCTTGGGTGAGAGATGGCAATGGTAGTCAATTATGGGAAGATCCTTAACGTAGGAGTA
>CALGCW010000187.1 GCA_937884385.1 uncultured Clostridia bacterium
CAGAAGAAGACCCCCTATATCATCCACCGCACCAGCCTCGGCTGCTACGAGCGTACGCTCGCGCTTCTCATTGAGAAGTACGCAGGCGCGCTGCCTATGTGGATGGCTCCCGAGCAGATCAGAATTCTCCCCATCGGAGACGAGCAGGCTGAGTACGCGAACGATATCGCGAATAAGGCAAGAGATCTCGGCATGAGAGTTACGGTTGACGCGAGAAACGAGAAGATAGGCTATAAGATCAGAGCCGCACAGCTTGAGAAGATACCCTATATGCTTGTCATCGGTGAAAAGGAAATGGCAGAGGGAACGGTATCTCCCAGATCCCGCAAGAGCGGAGATATGGGCGCTATGCCTGTCTCCGAGTTCCTTAACTTCGCCGCAGAGCAGATAAGAACAAAGAACCTTGAGAATTAAATAAAGATAAGCCCTGACAGATTAACACCTGTCAGGGCTTTGTCTTGCTTATTTGTCGTCATATAATTTGTCGTATTGCCAGTACAACGGATTCTCAATGATATATTTACAATGCTCCTCATAATCCTTTCGGTTTCGGATAATGTGATCGTTTGAACGGTATTGCCATATATTTTCTCCGTACTCTTTGTTGCAAAATCTTTTAAAGGTTGAAACAAAACGTGAGACGAGCGAATTTTGCACTGTAGGGACCGGCGTCCCCGACGGTCCAATATCCTCTCCTTTTATAAAAAGCAAAAGATGAATGTGATTAGGCATGATCACGTAATCCACAATATCAATTATGTCGTAAAAATCATTTAATTGTTCAATATATTTCTTCGCTATTCTTCCGTATGGTAGTAACTCCACGATTGGACCGTCGGGGACGCCGGTCCCTACAATTTTTGAAAGGATGCATCGCCTATTTTTTGTGCATATCGTTAGAAATATAGCGCCCGTTTTATTATAATCAAAGCCTTGAAGACGTATATTTTTTCTGTTTTTTGTTTCGTTTTCCATAGAGTCCTTTACTTTGTAACAAAAACCGCAGATATACATCTGCGGTTTGTTTTAATGTAACTATCAGAGATATTTCTTGAGGTATGCGAGGTAGTTACCGCCGACGAACTTCTCAACGAGAGTCTCGGAGTAATGCTGCTGCATAAAGTCGATAAGTCTGTCGTGGATAGAGCAGGACTCGTCAAGAGGTGCGGGGTATCTGCCCGAGGTACCGTCGATGTCGCCGCCAAATCCGATGTTGTTCTCACCGCCAAGCTCAAGGCAATGCTCCATGTGCTTGAAGTAATCGGCAATTCCTCTCTTCTCGGGATCGTCGCTGATAAATCCGGGGAGAAGATTAAGACCGATCATACCGCCCTGACGGATGATCTCCTTAGCCATATCGTCGGTGAGGTTACGGCTGTGAGAGCAGAGAGAACGGAAGTTCGAGTGAGTTGCGATGAGAGGCTTCTTTGTGAGCTCTGCGAGCTGCCAGAAGCTTGCGTCGGAGAGGTGAGAAACGTCCCAGATGATGCCGAGCTCGTTACCTGCGGCAACCATCTCTCTACCTGCATCGGTAAGACCTGTGTCTTCCTCGTCTGTCTCAACTACGCGGTTGCTCTTGCCCATGTCGTTGGTGAGCCATGTAAGACCGACAACGCGAACACCTACGTTGTAGAAGTCGCGGAGAAGCTTGGGGCTGCTCTTAAGACCTGTAGCGCTCTCAATGGTGAGGAGTGCGCCGTGCTTACCCTCTGCAAAGGCTCTTTCGATATCTGCGTAGGTCTTTATCTGAATGACCTTGTCCTGCTCGCTAGCCATAGACATACAGAAAAGTCCTGTGTAACGGCAGGCTCTGCGCCAAGCCGCTTCAACGGTATCTCCGGGCCAACCTGTCATCATTGCCACGAACTGTATCTGCTGATGCTTAGTGCTATAGTTATGGGGGTTGACAATACCGAATTTGCAATTATCAACCTGCTGAATACTGTCGCAATGCGAATCTACAATGTACATATTTGCCTCCTGAACAAAAGAATTCTATAGGAAGATTATATCCCATATTTCGTTTTTTGTCAATATAATATGAGAATTTAAAATAAAAGATTTTCATTAAATTTCGCATAAATCGGTAGGGGTCGGCGCCTCGACGACCCTTTTGAGCGGTGTGAATTCTTTATATTACGGACTACTCATCCGTCAGCCTTCGGCTGCCACCTTCCCTGACAAGGGAAGGCTTTATGTAACATTGCGCCAAACAAGGCGGGAGGGGAGACCCCTCCCCTACAGGCAAATAT
>CALGCW010000188.1 GCA_937884385.1 uncultured Clostridia bacterium
TGGGCGCGCCACTCAAACTTCAGCTTTGTGTTGATTATACGCGCGGCGTCTTTTTTGGTTACTTTTTTCTCGAAAAAAGTGACACTTCCCAAGTAAAGTAACTCCCCGATAAATCAAAATTTGAAGTATAGTATTAGCGCTGTCTTTCGATCCACGTTGTAAGGAGATTTATGATCTTCTCCTGCTGAAGCTCATTAAGCTCAACGCCGATCGGAACGTTATACCATTTATTAAGGCAACCGCGGCAGCAGCAGGCACAGGCGTGCATTGCCTTGAATACGGGATGCCCGTGCATAGGAGTCTGCTTTCCATCATTTTTCGGAAATGCAGGCGCAAGCTTCATTTTAACAAAATCGCGAGTGTGGGAATGGATTGTCTCCATTCCCTTCTCGTTTATATATTCTTTATCCTTTTTTGAAAGCTTAAAGCTGCTTCTGAATTTTGAGCGATCGAGTCTTTCGAGCGCTTCGTCGACCGTTGCCATTAGTTGAGCCCCTTCATAGAAAGGGATATTCTCTTCTTTTTGAGGTCAACGGAAAGGACCTTCACCTTTACTACGTCACCAAGGGACACAACCTGTGAGGGATGCTTTACGTATTTATCGGAAAGCTCCGAAATATGAACGAGTCCGTCCTGGTGAACTCCGATATCTACGAAAACTCCAAAGTCGATAACGTTTCTTACGGTTCCCGTGAGTATCATTTCGGGTTTTAAGTCCTCCATACCCAAAATATCATCACGGAGCACGGGTGCCGGAAAGCTGTCACGTATATCTCTGCCGGGCTTTTCAAGCTCGGTAATGATGTCCATCAGCGTTGGTTCACCAATGCCGAACTCATCCGCAAGCTTCTTATAGCCGTACTGCTTTGCCTTTACTCTGAGCATCGAGAGCTTATTCGCCTTAACGTCCTCTTGCGTATATTCGAACTTATTAAGAAGCTTCAGTGCCGCTTCGTATGACTCGGGGTGGACACCTGTGTTATCAAGAATGAACTTGGAATCGGGCACGCGAAGGAAGCCTGCACACTGCTCGTATGCCTTTGCACCAATGCGAGGCACCTTAAGTATCTCGGCTCTCGTCTTGAATGCGCCGTTCTCTTCTCTGTATTTAACGATATTTTTTGCACTTGTGGAATTGATACCTGCGATATAAGAAAGAAGTGAGTAGGATGCCGTGTTGACGTCAACACCAACGCTGTTAACGCAGTCCTCAACAACACCCGTAAGTGCTTCGTCAAGGCGGGCAGGCTTCATATCGTGCTGATACTGACCTACACCGATGGACTTGGGATCGATCTTAACAAGCTCTGCAAGAGGGTCCTGCAAGCGTCTTGCGATAGACACCGCACTTCTCTGCATCACGTCGAAATCGGGAAATTCGTCCGCAGCAAGCTTGGACGCGGAGTAAATGGATGCGCCCGCCTCGCTGATAACGATATATTTCGTATTGTAATCGACCTCCTTGAGAAGATCTGCAATAAATATCTCACTTTCCTTTGAGGCAGTACCGTTGCCGATCGCGATAACGTCGACCTTGTGCGCGCGGATCATACTCTTAACTACGCGCTTTGCCTCCTCGGTCCTCTGACGGGGCTTCGTGGGATATATAACACCCGTATCGATGACCTTACCCACGGGGTCAACAACCGCAAGCTTACAGCCGTTTACGTAACCGGGGTCAAAGCCAAGCACCACCTTGCCCTTGATGGGGGATTGCATCAAAAGATGCTTCAAGTTGTCAGAGAAAAGCACAATCGCTCCCTCGCACGCGTTGTCAAAGAGGTCATTGTAGATCTCCCTCTCAACACTGGGTGCGATAAGTCTGTCATATCCGTCGACAAGAGCCGCTTCAACGTATTGCTTAGCCTCGCTGTTGCCGGGCTCTATTATCTGATTGTAAAGGTAGTTGAGGATAAGATCCTTATCAACGGTGATCGCTACCTTCAAGAAGTCTTCCTTCTCACCGCGGTGGATGGCAAGAACTCTGTGTGAAGGTATCTTCTTAACGGCTTCGCTGTAATCGTAATACTGCGCGTATACAGAGTCCTCCTCAGTATTTGCCTTTGAAGTTATAAGACCGAACTGATGGGTGAGACGGCGGATCTCTTTTCTGTATTCCGCATTATCGGAGATACTCTCTGCGATGATATCGCAAGCACCCGCAAATGCCTGTTCCCTCGTCTCAACACCCTTTTCCGCGTCGATAAAGCCATCCGCAAGCTCTCCGAGCGAGCCTTCATAGGTCGGTCTCTGCTCAAGGATAAGAAGCGCAAGGGGCTCAAGTCCCTTTTCCTTAGCCACGGACGCTCTCGTCTTTCTGTGAGGGCGGAAGGGGCGGTAGATATCGTCTATCTCGGTGATCGTCACCGCATTTTTGATCGCTTCTTCAATTTCGGGAGTAAGCTTATCCTGTGCGCGGATGAGCTCGGTCACCTCTTCTCGGCGCTTTTCTATATTACGAAGATAGTTGAGTCTTTCCTCAAATTTACGAAGTATCTCATCGTCAAGCGAGCCCGTCACTTCCTTTCTGTAACGCGCTATAAAGGGGATAGTGTTGCCCTCGTCGATAAGCTCCACGGTCTTCTCAACCTGTGTAAGCGTGATGTTCAGTTCCTTTGCAAGTGTTTCAAAAATGTTCATTTGTGTTTCTCCAATTTCTCTATTTCTTCATCCGTCAAAAATCTCCACTGTCCTCGCGCAAGTCCTTTATCAAGCACGAGAGGTCCAAAGGTGACTCTTTCAAGATACGTTATCTTATTATTGACCGCCTCAAGCATTCGCTTGATCTGGTGATATTTGCCCTCAACGAGCGTTATATATCCCGATCTTTTGTCCGGGTCAAGCTCTATTTCGGAAGGCTTTGTCACATAGCCGTCCTCAAGCGTTGCCCCCCCTTCAAGATAGTCGATATCATTATCCGTCAAGGGAAATTTAGACTCAAATCGGTATTTTTTCTTAACGTGATGCTTTGGCGATAGTAATCGGTGAGCAAGGTCACCGTCATCAGTGAGCATCACAAGTCCAAGCGTGTGCTTGTCGAGCCTTCCGCAAGGAAAAAGGTTCAGCTTTTGCAGCTCCTCGGGCAAAAGGTCGATAACGGTCTTGTCGCGTCCGTCCTCTGTCGCGCTCACCACACCGTCGGGCTTATTCATTAAGATATAGGTATATTTTCTGTATTCAATTTTCCGTCCGCAATACGTGATCTCGTCTTTTTCGGGGTCGATGTGGACGTCCGCTTTTTTGACGGGCGCGCCGTTGACCAAAATGAGTCCCCCACGAGCCGCCTTTGAGCTTTCAGTTCGACTTGCAATCCCCATATTGCTCAAAAATTTATCTATTCGCATCAGCTCAACTCTCCCGCGATATTTTTCTCCATTAAAATCTTGATTTCTTCTTTTGAGATCTCCAAGCTAAAGAGATGGTAAAGCTTTGCAACTGCCGCTTCTGTCGTCATATCCTTGCCGCTTACCGCGCCTGCGCTTTTAAGCGACGAGCTTGTTTCGTATGCGCCAAGAGTTACAGTTCCCACAGGGCACTGCGAGCAAACGGTGATAACACTACCCGAGGCAAATGCTTTTTTGATGATCGGCAAAAGCTCACCGCCGCCACCCGGAATATTTCCCGCACCAAAGGTCTCAAGCACGATACCGTTGAGCTTTTCGGTCATTATCTCCTCAAAAAGACCAAACTGTATGCCGGGAAAGACCTTAAGGACGCCAATAGGCACCTCGTGGAAGGGCAAATATTCAAGCTTTGTATCGCCCTTGCGCTTAAGGATAGCATCTTTATTGTACTTTATCTCAATTCCCACCTCTGCAAGAAGCGGATAATTGGGCGATTTGAAGGCAACCAGACCGTCAGCACTCATCTTCATTGCACGATTTCCGCGAAGAAGCCTGCCGCTGAAGTAGAGACACACCTCGTTAGCCACTCCCTCACTTGCGATAATAACGCTTGTGATTAGGTTGTCGCGTCCGTCGCTTCGCACCTCGGAAAGAGGTATCTGCGAGCCTGTAAGAATTACGGGCTTGTCAAGGCCGCGAAGAATAAATGAAAGTGCCGATGCGGTATATGCCATCGTATCCGTGCCGTGGAGCACTACAAAACCGCAGTATTTATTATAATTATCATAAATAACACGCGCTATCTCGTTCCATTCCTTGAGCGTCATATTCGACGAGTCAAGAAGCGGATGCATCTCGTAAAGCTCCCACGCGGGAAACTCGGGGCGCATAAGGTCGGGTATGGATTTCAGCTCACTTTCAAGGAAGTCGGGCGCGGGCTTGTAGCCGCTTTCCGTGCGCTTCATACCGATCGTTCCGCCGGTATATATTATTAAAACCTTTTTATTTTTCATAAATTCTCCTTTGAGAATCACATATATTTTTTCTTTAGTCCCGCATCATACCACTTAGGAACAACAGAATTGAACTTGTCATAATTCTCAAATGCTCTGTGGCATCGCTCGACCATTCCGTCAACGTCCTTCTGACCGAATTTCTCTGCCCATTTGATTGAAAAGAGTGCCGCGTGAGCGCAATATACAGCAAGCGCGCCCCAAAAATCCATTGGTATTTCGCCGTCAAAATAAGCGTCGATCTGTCCGACAGAATAAGGAACACTCACTTCAATGCCAAAGCTCTCAAGCTTGTAAAATTCTTCATAAGGATCGCCAACCTCCCAACGGTTAAAATCGATAACGCCGATCTCGCCGTTAGGCATATAAATGAGATTACCCGGGTGGAAATCACCGTGCTGATAAACGGGTGCTTCCTTCCAGATGAGGTCGATATTTTCCCTTACGTATTTAATTGCGACCTCGTCGCCCTCAACTCGAAGATCGGGCGTATCAACGTATTTTTGCAATTGCCAAAGCTTTCTTGGCTTTTTAGTTTCTGTGGGAGTGTCGCACTCATCAAGGGGAATAGAGTGTATAAGTCTTAATATCTCCCCCGCCTTTCTGCCAAGAAGATATTGCTCCTTTTCCGAAAGAGCCGGCAGTGCTTCTTCAAGGTCTCTGCCCTCAACAAAGGTAAGTAGCATATAGCAGCTATTTCCCCCGTTGCAAATACCGAAATCCAGCGGCTGCGACATCTCAAAGCCGAGCTTTGAATATTTCTGCACTATCTCAAACTCTTTTTTCTTATATTCATAAGCGGAAATATCTGAAATTCTGAGAAGGAGAGTCTGTCCGTCAGCGGTTTCAATTTTATACTTTTCGTCACTCGACCAGCCCTTTGAGATCTTCTCGCAGGTGAGCCAAGATGAGCTGTTTTTTATGTCGAACATACTTCCTCCTATGAAAATTTGAACAGTTATACAAATTGGGATTTATCGCGCAGAAGTTACAAAAAGAAGGATGTGTTCTTTTTCGAGAAAAAGAACCAAAAAGCTTTTGTCGCTTGGGTTTGCGGGGATTTTGCGCAAATTTTCGATAAAATGCGAGCATTTTATCGAAAATTTACTACTGTTGAACGAAGCCGTTTATTCAACTTTCGGCTACGTGCAATA
>CALGCW010000189.1 GCA_937884385.1 uncultured Clostridia bacterium
TCTTTTCAACGGAGATCTTCTGTACCATCGCCTGAATGGGAGTGTGCTGTTCTCTGCCGCCGAAGGGCATAAGAACTGTACCTGCACCGATGGTTGAGTCAAAACGCTCGGAAAGACCACGCTTTGAGCAGATGTTAAGGTCATCTGCCATAGCCTTCATATTTTCTGTGAAGCTACCTGTGATTTCCTTGTCGTAGCTTTCCGGCTTTGCAGCTTCAACGTTAACGTGCTTGTCTGCACCGTTTGAGTTAAGGAACTCTCTCTTGATGTTACAGATAACATTTCCGTTCCAAGTCATAACAAGTCTTGGATCTTCTGTTACTTCTGCAACAGGACATGCCTGAAGGTTTTCTTTTGCAGCAAGCTCAAGGAATTTTTCAACGTTTTCCTTTTCAATAACAACTGCCATTCTTTCCTGTGATTCGGAAATTGCAAGCTCTGTACCATCAAGGCCTTCGTATTTTTTAGGAACTGCGTTAAGGTCAATCTTAAGACCGTCTGCAAGCTCACCAATAGCAACAGAAACGCCACCTGCACCGAAGTCGTTACAGCGCTTGATCATCTGTGTTGCTTCTTTATTTCTGAATAATCTCTGAAGTTTTCTTTCTTCAGGAGCATTACCCTTCTGTACCTCTGCACCACAAGTTTCAAGTGATGAAGCTGTATGTGATTTTGAAGAACCTGTTGCACCACCACAACCATCACGACCTGTTGAGCCACCAAGAAGGATAACAATATCACCAGGATCAGGACATTCACGACGAACGTTTTCCTGGGGAGCAGCTGCAACAACAGCACCAATTTCCATACGCTTTGCAGCATAACCCGGGTGATAAAGCTCATCTACAATACCTGTTGCAAGACCAATCTGGTTACCGTAGGAGCTGTAACCGTTGGCAGCACCGGTAACAATCTTTCTCTGAGGAAGCTTGCCCTGAATAGTTTCGCTTATGGGACGCCTGGGGTCAGCCGCACCCGTAACTCTCATTGCGGCGTAAACGTATGAACGACCTGAAAGAGGGTCTCTGATAGCTCCGCCTATGCAGGTAGCCGCACCGCCAAAGGGCTCGATCTCTGTAGGATGGTTGTGTGTCTCGTTCTTGAAGAGCAAGAGCCAATCCTCTTCATTGCCGTCAATAGATACCTTGATCTTTACCGTGCAGGCATTTATCTCCTCGGATTCATCAAGACCGTCGAGCTTGCCTTCTGCCTTAAGATACTTTGCGGCGATAGTGCCTATGTCCATAAGGTTGATGGGCTTTGTTCTGCCGATGGACTTTCTTACTTCGAGGTAGTCGTTATAAGCCGCCTCAAGCTTCTCATCCTCAAACTTAACGCTGTCAACTGTGGTAAGGAAGGTGGTATGACGGCAGTGATCCGACCAATAGGTATCGATCATACGGATCTCGGTGATCGAGGGGTCGCGGCCCTCCTGCTTGAAATATTTCTGACAGAAGGTGATGTCGTCGATGTCCATTGCGAGGGCGTAATCGGAAACGAACGCCTCGAGTCCCGCGCGGTCGAGGGCGGTGAAGCCTTCGAGGATCTTGACGTCAGCGGGGACGGGATATTCGGTCGCGAGAGTCTCGAATATGTCAAGACTTGCCTCGCGGGATTCAACGGGGTTGATGAGGAATTTTGTGATCTCGGCGAATTCGGCGTCGGAAATATCGCCGTAGATCGCGTAGATCTTTGCGGAGCGGACCGTGGGACGGTCGCCGCGTGAGATGAGCTGAATGCACTGCGCGGCGGAGTCAGCTCTCTGGTCGAACTGACCGGGGAGATATTCGACAGCAAAAATGCGCTCCTGATTGGAGAGCAGGGGCAGCTTTTCGTAGACGTAATCGACTGCCGGCTCAGAAAAGACGGTAGGGACTGCGCGGCGA
>CALGCW010000190.1 GCA_937884385.1 uncultured Clostridia bacterium
AGATAATTTTTTCATTTTATTTTTCTCCTGTCTGTAAATTTAATTTTAAGTGATTTCCTTTTTCATCGTTTGTATATTCGATTTGACTGCTCTTTGCACGTAACAGTATCAATCCGAGATCTTCTTCACCATCAAATGGATTTCCGGGCGGACCGTCATAATCCAAGGAAAGCGTCACGGTACCGTTCTTATCACTATACTCAAGCGACAATTCAATACGGGATGCCAAGTCGTTGTTTAACAGATAAAATACGGCTTCCTCCGTACAGAGTTGCATAGAATGGCTTGACTTCGGTGTGATACGGTATTTCTGGCAAAATAGAGAAATCTGAGTATATAACTGAAGAAAATCGAAGTTTTTGGAAGCAATTTCGTAGCGCAAGGTTTTTAGCTTACCGATAAATGCTTTCGTTTTGGGTTTTTGAGGATTATCAAAGATTTGTTCGGGCGTTCCGTCCTCATAAATGCCGTTTTCATCCATATAGAGAACGCGACTTGCCACTTCACGTGCGAATTCCATTTCGTGAGTCACAATAAGCATCGTAACGCCCTTATCCGCGAAGGTACGTATAGCGGCAAGCACCTCTCCTACCATCGTTGGATCAAGTGCTGAGGTTGGCTCGTCAAAAAGCACGATCTGAGGATCCATAGCCATTGCTCTCGCAATCGCTATACGTTGTTGCTGACCGCCCGATAATTCGCCCGGCATAGCATTCGCTTTTTCTCTGAGGGCTACCATATCAAGCAATTTTTCCGCCTTGGTCTGCGCTTCGGCGGCGGAAAGCCGCAAGAGCTTACGCGGTGCAAGCGTGATATTTTCCATTACCGTAAGATGTGAAAACAGATGAAATGCCTGATATACCATTCCCATTTTGCTTCGCACCTTATTGATGTTCGTATGCCTATCGCAAATATCGTCTCCGTCAATAAAGACCTTTCCGCAATCCGGAGTCATAAGTCCGTTCAAGCACGAAAGAAATACGCTTTTTCCTGTACCGGACGGTCCGATAATAGCCACACACTCGCCCTTCTTTATATGTAGCGAAACGTCACGCAGTACCGTAAGCTTACCAAAGGACTTGCTTAAATTTTCAACTCTGATCACCGTACTCTCCCTCCTTTCCGTTCGGTAAGTTTGAAGATGAGATGAATCATATATCCCACGAACAAATAAATGACGATACCGAGGAACAGACTGTAAAAGGGTTTAGCAGAGCGTGCCCCGAGCTGATTGATTACACGGGTAAGGTCACTGATCGTTACGTATCCGACTACTGACGTCCACTGAAGCAGATTGATCGTAGCATTACGGTACATCGGACGCGCAAACGCAACTGCTTGAGGAAACGTAACGTACCAAAAGGCTTGCCAAGCTGAAAATCCCAGCGTGCGAGCCGCCTTCACCTGTCCTGCATCAACCGCCATAAGCGCACTCTTCATAATCTCGCTTACGTGGGCAGCCGTGTTAAGTCCGAACCCGATGATCGCAACCATAACGGCAGACATACCGGTTTGTGCAAAGACCACGTAAAACAAAAGCAACAGAAGCATCAGCACCGGGGTTCCCCGTACAACAACGGAAAACACTTTCTCGGCAACGCGCAAAACGATGATTTTGGAACGGGACGCGGCGCACAACAAAGCAGCAAGCAAAGTCCCCAGCAACAGACCAGCCGCCGTAATCAGAAGCGTAACCTTTAATCCCGACCAGATCACTTTTAGTGTGTCCGCCGTGATAAACGCAATGAAACCATCCAAATGAACCACCTGCCTTTGTCAAATTATTATAAAGGAAATCTATGATTTGTTTTACAACGACTTGTTGCGAAGTACTTCGGTTTTGAGTGTTTGCAACGCTCCCGAAAGCTCTACAAGCTCGGTTTGCAGGCAGAACAGATTCACTGCCGTTGCAACAAACTCAAGAATAACGTTCAATGCAATCACTACGGCAATCGCCTCCGTGGGAATACCGAGTTGCATAAACAAAATCGTGTAACACGTAAGTGCGGCTCCGGGAACAGGCGGCGCTGCTATCGCCAGAATTACGCTGATAATAAACACGGTGAGCATCCAAATCGGTGTGATAGCAACGCCGTATGTCTCTGCCATACCGAATGCAGCGGCAACGAACAAAACGATTGCACCCGGCATAAAGATCACCTGCCCAAGCGGTATCCCGATATCAATCAGCTTTTTGTCAATACCGAGTTTCTTTTCGCAAGTCGAAATATTCGTTTGATATGCCGCAACAGCCGATGCGGTAGTAAGACCGATAATATATGTTGGCATCAGCTTTTTAAGAAGCACGGTAGGTGCCACCTTTTTTCTGACGGACACGAGAAGCAAGTACGCTGCCATCAAAACCAGATCACCGAGAAGCATGACAAGTATC
The DNA here is from genome assembly GCA_937884385.1 of uncultured Clostridia bacterium. GTDB lineage: Bacteria > Bacillota > Clostridia > Oscillospirales > CAG-272 > RGIG4608. Next base: position 2,393 of record CALGCW010000190.1, read on the forward strand.
AGCTTGTAGGATTTCGCAACGGAAAGCAGATTGCCACCGACGATCATATTGAAGATGCTACCGAACACGAAAAACGGAATAAAGGAGCTTACCGCGCTCATAATGGTCTGCATCACAACATTTAACTGATCGACCACGTTTATCATTATCGGAATTCTGTTTCCGAGGAACAGCATCGTAAGACCTACGATAATCGCAATGAAAATGATTTGCAAGGAATTGCCCTCAATAAAGGGCGCAAAAAGGTTGCTCGGAATGATATCCAGTATCATTTCGTATAGATCAGAAAACTCAAAGGCGGCTCCACCGATAGCAGACGTTTGAAACATCAGAGCAAAAAGAACTGTCATTGCCGCGCCGACGATTATTGAAACGAGAAGAAATCGTCCAATCATTTTCTTTCCGATCTTACCAAAGGTAGCCATATCACCGATACCGCAAATTCCCCAAACTACCGATAAGAAGATGATGGGACCTGCGATTGCAGATAGGAGTCCCATAAAGGTATCAAATACGGGGGCTACAAGATCGGTGGCGATAAAATCGGATACTTTATCCGGCAACAGAAAGCAGAAACCGCCAAGAGCAATCGCAGAGAGAATCGCTATTCCAAGCTGCAATATCTGAGACAGCTTCTTTTGCTTTTTCGCGGTAAAGGTGATGATGTTCTTTCCGTTTTTGTATCTCCACGTTGGAGCAAGTCCGAAATTGGAAAGAAGATTATTCAAGATAGTACCGCCGCCATCGTCGTCAGCAAACGGATCTATACTGTCTCCTGCTATCACAAGCTCAATTTTCAGTGTGCGAAAACGCTTAGCAGTGACAATCTCAAAGCTTGTACCGCTATTTAGTGAGTCCAAATACTTCAACAGTATTTCCTCTACGGAGAGGCGTATCCGCTGTACTTCTTTTGAAGCAACCTTTTCATTTGATAGAAAATCGGTAACGGTTTTACTTGCCTCATCAATATTTGTGAGATTCAATTCATATTTCGTCATTGTTCGGTCTGGTATCTATGTATAGCAAAAATCAGCTCATACAAAGTTCCTTTCGATTCTATTTATTTTTGCGTCTTTCTTTTGCGATAAAGCGTTATTTTTTCTTTCACGATCGGGCTCAACGTTTGAATAAGAATTACTACGATAAGAACCAGTCCTTGGAAGGTGTTCTGTATATCCGGACTCAACGAAGGAATGCTCACGATGATGAAATTGATCGCCGTATAGGATAATGCGCCAAAAAAGACACCCAATATTTTTCCTCGTCCTCCTGCCATATTGACTCCGCCCAAAACGACCGCAGCAATTGCATACATCTCATATGAGGTACCGGAGGATGCGGGAGTAACGCTGCCGATCTTGCACGCTTGAATGAAGCTTGCAATACCAACCATAAGTCCCGCTATAACGAAAACAGATACTTTAACGCCGCTTACGTTAATTCCCGCAAGTCTTGCTGCCTTTTCGTTACTTCCAACGGCATAAACGCTTTTGCCGTACTTCGTATATGACATCACAAAGATAAACAACACGGTCACGGCTATAAATAGGAAGAATATGTACGGGATCTGGAACGTGCCGAGGCGAAGCCCTCCCGTTCCGAATTTCAATCGTATAAATTCATAGCTCGGCATATCGTCAATCATTGCAAACAGGCTTGAGGATGAGCCGCTGAGCGTGGAATCAATTTCACGTACTGCCGATAACGTCAGCGAACGATAGATCAGCATCGTGCCGAGCGTTACGATGAAAGACGGCATTTTTGCATATCCGACAAGCACACCGTTGATGAGTCCACACACAAGACCGGAGCCCAATGCGGCAAGGAACATCAAAAATACGTTTCCATCCGTTGCATTGTAGGTCATAATCGTGATACCGGAGCACAGAACCAAAGAGGAGCCGAGGGACAAATCGATTTGACCTGTGATAATCACCAACGCCATACCGATTGCCATCGTACCGACAACAACCGAGTTTTGACTGGATAAAATTGCGGAAATATGACCGGGATTGAATTGGTTTCCGTTCGCATTGATGGTTATAGCATAAACGATCAGAATCAATCCAAACACGAATGCGTAGCTATATTTGCCACAGCAGGTCGTTGCTTTTTTCAATACTGAATTGAACGTTAATTTCTTTGTATTATTCATATCACACCTCGCAGGTTTCTTTCGTAGCAGCGCCGGTCGAATACATCATCACGTCACGCTCGTTGATTTCATTATGAGAAAAGATTTTCGCTATGCCTCCGTCGTAAAACACCACGCAGCGATCCGAAACCTTTTGTATTTCCGGTATCTCCAAGGAATTTAGTATAACGGTTTTTCCTTCCTTGGCAAATCCGAGAATCAACTGATATATTTCCGCTTTTGCTCCAACGTCAACACCTTGCGTCGGATTGTCGAAAATCAAAATATCAGCCTCCGTGTTAAGCCATCTTGCAAGGAATACCTTTTGCTGATTGCCTCCGCTTAACGAGGTTATGGATGCTTCGGGTGAATCGGATTTTATACGAAGCATTTTCTTTAATATATCAAACTTATTTCTTTCGCGCTTGGTATTGATAATGTTTTTGGGGAAAGAGAGGGTATGCTCGGCGATCTGACAGTTCTCAAGAATCGTCATATCGGCAATCACGGAGTTTTCTTTTCGGTCTGAGGGGAGCATAGCGACTTTGTTTTTCATAAAGCGCTTAATGCTGCCGCTTACCGCTTTTCCGTGAATCTCGACCGTACCACTATGAATCGGAATTGCTCCGAACATTGTTTGCAACACTTCACTTGCTCCGCTGCCTGCAAGTCCGGTCAGCGCAACGATCTCGCCCCTACGAATCGACAAATCCACGTTTTGAAATCCGTTTCCCGTAAGCTTGCTTATTTTTACAACAACGTCTCCCAGTGGGCGAGGCTGATAAACGTCCTCATCTGCATACTCGCGACCTATCATATCCGATGTAATGGATCTCGCATCGGTATCACGAATATTACCGCATGAAACGAACTCTCCGTTTCTGAATACGGTATATCGATCTGCAATTTCAAAGATTTCGGGCATTTTATGAGAAATGAAAATAAAAGATATTCCTTCGTTTCTTTTCTTTTTCAAAATTTCAAACAGTCGTTTGATTTCCTCATTATTCAAGGTCGTGGTCGGCTCGTCCAATATTAACAGCTTGGCATTTTGGTGAAGTGCTCGGCAAATCTCCAAAAGCTGTTTTTCTCCCGGCTTCAGTGAGGATACCAATTCAACAGGATCGATATCAATACCGAGACTTGAAAACAGTTCTTTGGTTTCCTCAATCATTTGCGTCTTTTTTAACACGCCAAAGCAATTCTTTATTTCACGGTTGAGAAAAACGTTTTCATATACCAGAAGATCATTGATTACACTGAGCTCCTGATGAACGAAGGCAATCCCTGCCGCCTGCATTTGCCGTATAGACGGAAGAACGTAGCTTTTTTCGTCAAATTCAATTTTGCCTTTGTCGGCATGAATAACTCCCGTTAAGATATTCATCAAGGTTGATTTTCCCGCGCCGTTTTCACCGAGCAGGGCGTGAATTTCTCCACGTTCAACATCAAGATGTGCATCTGTCAGAGCATTGACTCCGCCGAAAGACTTATATATACCTTGCATATGTAACAGATTACTCATGCAACAATCTCCTAACATCAGTTTTTACGCTTTTGTCCTCTTACTTAGCGTGTCCCGTAAATCCTTCGTATTGGCTCACGTTGTTCTTATCTACGATCCATACGGGCTCATACTTGCCGCTGCCGACCTCATAAGTCCAGTTGCCGTCAAGATAATCCACCATATATCCAACGACGTTCATCATCATCTTCGGAGAGAAATAGACGGACATCATATCATCAAAATATGTGGTGGCAATAGCGGATTGCGAGGATGCTCCGCTTATCACGTCGTATAATTCCTGCATACCTCCGATTGCGGAGATATAAACGTCCATATTGGCAAGATCGTTCTTCGTAGCGTCGGACAGCGAATTGCCTTCGAGCAACCGCATAACGCCAAACGTCATTTCATCATCCATCGAATAGATAAACAGCTTACCGCCGTTACTTTTCGCATCAGCCGTAATATCAGTCAGCTTTTGCTCCAAATAGTCGTAGGCACCGTCCGCGCTCCAATTACAAACGACCTTGTAATCGGCGCACAATGCGTCTATTTCCGCTTGAGACCAAATCTTATTCGTCTGATAAGTCTGCTTCGTATGCTCATCATAATATGACAGCTCACCCTTTAAGAATTGTTCAAAGCCTTCCTGACGGCGCGTGCAGACCGTACCGTTATCACCGATCAGCGTAATCATCGTATCTCCGGGGAGCATTCCTTTTTGCTGAAGCCAATATGCAATTCCGGCTCCGCACTGCCAATTGTCACCCGAGGCATTCAAAATAGCATATTTGTCGGGACCTTCAATGATTCGGTCAAACGATATGAACGGAATGTTATTTACGATCAACGCTTCCTGTCCGGCTTTTGCAGAGTCCTCCAACGCGAAGAAGACGACACCGGCAGCGTCGCCATTCGCTATGATCATTTGAACCAGATCGACCTGCTCCTCGCCCGTAGACGCGGGCATATAAACTGCCTTATACTTTCCCGCAGCGTTGATCTCGGTTGCTTTTTGTTCGGCATACGCTCCCGCCTGAGCAGTCCAACCGTGATCGGGCGTAGGTCCTAAAATGTATATGGTTTTGGCGTCTTGATTTACACCGCAGCCCGTTAGGACGGATAATCCCATAACGGCGATCAATACAAGAGCTAATATCTTTTTCATACGGCTCTCTCCCCGATATCAATCATAAAATTCTATCCATATTGTTTCGCATAAAAGCCAGTGCTTTTGCGTGAACAATCTTTGCATTTATGTAAGACATACCCATCATTTCGGCAATCCGCTTGAGCGTAAAGCCCTTGTAGTAATGCAGGATGATCAAATCCCTCTCCCGTTCGGAGAGCAATTCAAGAGTATCCGCAAGACAATCAAGAAGCTCGTCGTTTACAAGCGAATCATCGGGAAGCATATCTATCCCGATTTCGTCCGAAAATTCGATATGTATTTTTCTCTTCTTAAAATAATCAATAACCGTGTTTCTCGTAATCGTGTAGATCCACGTAGATAACGACGCTTTTGAAGGATCGAAGCTGTCGATCCTTTGATAGACCTTCAAAAACACCGTGGAAACGATATCCTCTACGTCGTGCTCGTTTGCGAGCTTACCTCTTACGTAGGCGGTTACTTTGTCCTTATAATCAAGATATACTTTATCTTGGTCTATATTCGTAACACTACTCATCGTCCGTGTCACCGTCTTTTTTGAGCTTGCTTTGGTCGTCGGCTTCTCCCGCCGCGCTGACAAGCTCCAGCATATCATCCGAAAGCGGAGCGGCGTTATAACGGCTTTCCGTATCCGCGATCATATCCGCTATTCTTTTGTTGTTTGCAAAGCGCTGATAATCAAAAAGCCGTTTTAACGTTTTTTCCATAGTTATTTCTCCATCGGGCTTCTGTTCGTCCACCCATTCATAAGTGTTTCGATTTTTTCGTAATATCCCTTGCCGAAAAACAGACATTTCGCAAGGTCAACGCCCATCTTGTCTCCCGTGAGCGTTAATGCGATCGCGCGGCATCCTCCAGCACAATGCTTGAAGTACGGGCAATTTCCGCACTTTGGATTGACTGCGGCAAGCTCACCTACCGTCGTGCAAACCTCGGAAAGATACCGTCCGCACTGCAAAAGACTCTGTAAGCCGTCGCTCTTTACGTTACCGAGGATATCACCGTGCGCCTCGTAATATCCCGACATTTGCATACAGGGATATACGTTGCCGCTTGCCGCAACTGCGATCATACCGCGATTGCCGCGACACACGGGAATCGAATCACGGTACTCACCGATACCGCATTCTATCGGGCGCATTCGGTAGGAGCGGCTGTTCGGGAATATCGACATAAACTGCCAGATGTCGATGTTCATTTGGTGCTTGTCCGCAATATACGCCTCTGCAAATGCAAGCATACGGTCGTAGTATTCCTCAAGCTCAAGAGTCGCGCCTTTGGCATTTTCGTTCCATCTCGGAACCTCGGTCGTGCGGATAATTCGCATTTCATATACGCCCATTTCGTCAAGCAGCTTGGCGGTGGGGAGCATAGAATCGATATTCCGTCTGTGCACGTTGGTCTGTACCTTCACGCGAAAACCGTTGTCAACGCAGAGCTTGATGGCACGAAGCGCGTCTTCCTCAGCTCCTTTTCGATTTCTCAGCCAATCGTGGTGTCCGAGTCCGTCAAGGGAGATCTTGATAAGAGGATAGCAGCCGATGGCTTTCATTCGGTCAAGAGCCTCCTGCGTGATATAAAACCCGTTGGTGTTAAGCTCCTCCACGAACATATTGCGCCGATAGATGCCCTCGATGATCTCAAAGAAATGCTTGTGGCACATGGGTTCACCGCCCGTAATGGTAAATGCGTTGATGCCGCACGCCTGCGCCTCGTCGAGCAGCTTCTCGGCTTCTTCAAGCGTAAATTCGCTCATCAGCGGAGAGTTGTCCGAGGCGTTGAAGCAATGCAGACAGTTATAGTTGCATTTGCCCGTGATCATCCAGTTCATTGCCGGAAAATAACGGTTGTCAATATTCATTTTTTGCCACGGATCAAGCGTTCCCTCTCCCTTGTCACAGGAAGAGATCAAGCCTTTCCGCGTCAGTGTTTTTGCAAGCTCTCCGTCCTCAAGCTCGTTTTGCCCGTCGCAAAGAGAAAGAAACTCAAATTCTTCCTTCGTGAGTCTCTGCGCGTCACGCACTCCCTTGATGTAGTATGCAAAGGGCGTGCGCCACCAGGAACGGAGAGCGATATGTGGGTTAAGTATGTAATACATTTTCCACCTTTAACAAATTATCAAAATAATCAATTGAGGATTTCTCTGGTATCGGCATTCCAGCGACATCCGCATTTGTCGCATTTATACTCATTGCTCGAAGCCGTATAATTGCCAGCGACTCCACATTTTGGACAGGGGTTAGAATTGACAGACGGTCTCATCCCGCCCGATACGTTATCCAGCTCATCGTCTTCAATGGGCCAGCCGCTTTCTTTCTTTTTTTCTTCTTTCAACATAGCCACTCTCCTTTACGATTTTTCGCAATAGCCGAGACCGTCCTTAAATCCGAGGTGCGCGCAGGAGCCGCATATGTTTTCTACGACGAATCCTGTTTTTCCTACCCAGGTCTTTCTGAGGTCGGGATGATCGGTTCTGACAGTCATAGTGCGACTTTTCCCCTCCCCAAAATTTCTCAGATACTGCCCCGTAAAGCATTTACACCCATTTGTAACAACTGTATACTTCTTTCCGTCCACCTTGGTCTCGCAGCCTCCGCCGGAAACAACGTCCAGCTCGTCATCGGAAAGCTCGCCTTTCTTT
>CALGCW010000191.1 GCA_937884385.1 uncultured Clostridia bacterium
TATGCATTTTTGGTTTTTCCCTCTAATTTGTAACACATTTGTAACGCTTCATATGATAAACTGATACTACGATCACTCAAAATGGTACTATCAGTAGCGAAAAACTGAGAGGAGAAATTACTATGAAGAAAATTTTTGCAATCCTTATGACAATCTGTATGTTGGCAGGTGCGCTCTCAATCACCGCATTTGCCGCAGAAGCACCTGCAGAGGGAGTTGTCCTTAGTGTAAGCGCACAGAAGAGGGACGGCACTATTGTGCCAATTGAAAACGGCAATTTCAAGAACTTTGAAGAAGGTTGGGAAGCTGCCGTTGATTATGCAGAAGACAAAGATACAATGAAGAACAACGGATACGACCGTATCGTTGTTGACTTTTACACCGATTGGACCGCCAACGAGGACGGCGAGTTTGGCGACGGTGGTGACGGATTTGAGTGGAGCACCATCCACATCACAGAAGACATCAGAATCACGCTCAACCTTAACAATCACACCATCAACCGCAATCTTAAGGAATGGGAATACGATGGAGAGGTTATCTATATTGATGATAATGCCGACGTTATCATCAATAACGGCACCATCACCGGCGGCTGGAGCTGCAACGGTGCAGGCGGTATCCATATGCAGGACGACTCGAAGTTAACGCTTAACAACGTAAATATTGTCGGCAACCGCGTCGATGACGACGATGGTGCGGGTATCGCTGTGTATGATGGAGCAGTTCTTACTATGAACGGAGGCTGTGTTTCTCATAACGAATCGTACAATGCTGTGTATGGCGGGGGTGTTTACATCGATGATGGAAGCGCTGTTTTCACAGACGTAACGTTTGAAAATAATCAGGGATTTAAACGAAGCACACACGGAGCGGCAGTTTACGTTGATGACGGTACTCTGATTATGGAAGGTTGTAAAGTGATCGGCAATGGTTTAACGCTTACAAATGACGGTACAACATGTTTCGCTGCCTACTCTATTATCGATATTTCGAACGGGAGCAAGGTTACTATTACAGAGACCGAATTCTTAGAGAACGGCTATGCACAGGAAACCTATGTCAGCCGTAATGTACTTAAATATACTTCCGTTATCAGTTCCAAAGCCAGCTACCTAACTATTGAAAAGTGTACCTTTTCCGACAATAATCAGGTTTATTTGATCGAGTCTGAAGCTACGGTCTTCAACGCATTTGATTCGGATCTTTCCCAAAACAAATCCTTTGCTTTCTATGGAAACTGTGCCGGTGGATTTAATAGCGCATTTACCAATTGTAAATTCAGCTACAACGAACCTTTGCTGGGGCTTGACGACACTTTCTTCTTCAATGTTGCTAATGCCGGTCTGAGCTTTGTTGATTGCGATTTTGGAGAAGCAACCTTTAATAACAAGAGCGCGGCGCAATTTGCGGATACCGCCGCTTCCAATGGATCCGTTGCCTCTCTTTTCGGCGAGGGCTCGCTTGCGTTGATCGTTGCATCCGTTGCACTTATCGCTTCGATTGCATCTATCATTGTAAACGTTACCGAGAGAAAAAAGAAGACTGTTCCCGTAACCAAAACAGAATCATCCGAAGAGGGTAATTAACTGACGTTATAAAAAGGAAGGGTTGCATAAAGAAAATGGAGACGAAAACAACAGGTAAAAACAAAAACATAATTAATATCATAAGAAATATATTATTGCTATTTATCTTTTTCGCTGTATGCGGATGGATATATGAGGTAATCTGGACGTATTTTGATGATGGCGTTTGGACGAATCGAGGCTATCTCTTTGGCCCGTGGTTGCCGATTTACGGCTTTGGAGGGATGCTGATCTATGGAATTTTCCATAAACAGATAAAGAAGCCTGTTTATATTGGAAAACTAAATATCCGATTTCTCTTACTGTTCGTATATATCTGTTTGATTACTACGGTGGTTGAGTTGGCGGCTACATATATTATAGAATTATTCGGCACTCCTTTTACAGTGCTTTGGGATTACAGCGATCACTTTATGAATTTCCAAGGGCGAGTGTGCCTTGATGCAAGCGCACGTTTTGGAGCACTCGGTCTTATGATCATTTACGGTGCGTTGCCGCTTTATAACAAGTTTGTCCATATGAAAAACCAAAAGGTTTTGAACGTGATTGCGTGGACTGTCATTGCCGTTTTTGCAATCGACTGGATATTGCGCATTCCGTTCGGAAATAACTATACCGGACCCGTTTGATTCTAACTTGAAAGGGAGAATATATTATTATGTGCAAAAGAAGAAACAAAATTTTGTCGATGCTTTTGGTGTGCTGCATGATGGTGAGCGCCCTTATGCCTTTGAGTACGATCATAGCGAGCGCTGCGAGCGACGGAAACAATCAGGATGTCATCATGAATGAAGATGGCGTTCCTACGACCTACAAGGTTGGGGACGTTGATTATGAGCTTGTGAAGGGCGCATTTAACTATACGTCCGCTGAATACGAAGAAATGAGCACTTATTTCTATTATTCGGACGGATATTTTGCACAAGCACCGGAATATTACAACGAGCATTTTGCATCCTTTGCGGCAAGTATGGCTCTCGCGTCAATGCCCGTGTCGTATGAGGGAGAATATTCCGAGGAAAAGTCGACAAAGTATATCGTGGATATGTTCAATGCTATGGGATACACCGATATTTTCGTGCATTATCCCGAGCCCGAATACTTTGGCGAGGATGCTGAAAATCTCAGTACCATCGGTTATGCTATTGCAAAAAAGAAGATCGTTGTAAACGGCACCGAAACTACCGTCATTGCTATTGGAACTCGTGGCTTGGACTATCGCGCTGAATGGGCAAGCAACGTAACGCTTGGCAGCGGAACCGGTGAAGCAAAAGGCTTTGGCGATGCAGCAAGACAGGTAAAGGAAGGAATTGATAAGTATATTGCAGACAAGGGCATCGATGCTGGCTCTGCAACCTTCTTCATTACCGGTTATTCTCGTGCCGGTGCGACTTCGAATCTGGTAGCTAAGAAATTGACCGACGAATACGGTGAGAATAAGGTTTACGCATATTGCTTTGAAGCGCCCAAGGGCGGTGTCGCTTCCGAAATGAAGCCGGGTCACACGTATGCCAACATTCACAACGTAATTAACGAGGTTGATATTGTCCCCACCGTTGGACCTGCGCAGATGGGATTTATTCGCTACGGTGTGGATCATATCGTTCCCGGTTATGAGGTTGGAACCGATGGCTACAACGAGCAGAAGGCGCTTATGCTGGCTCAGCTTGCGGCAATCAACCCGAATATCGTGGTGGATGACACCTTCCATGAAGCAACCATGGAATTCGTCGGTAGCACGATCGGATACTATAATATGATCAGCCCGGAATTTTTCCCTGATTATGATACGGCGGAGGAATGGATCCCCGTTTTCATCGAGAAGCTTCAGGAATATTCTATGACCGATATGAGAGACAAGGTGGTTCCTCCTTCTGATCAGCAGGGAGCTCAACTGGAGAATCAGTATAAAACGGACGGAATCTTCGACAGAAATTCCAACGAATGGATGGGTTATCGTAACTTCTACTCTAACTATATGTGGTACATATATTTTGATGAAACCGACGGAAACAAAGTGAAGATCAAGAGCTACGTAGACGCGCCCGCTGATTTTGCCGATGGAAAATACACAGCCCTCACGCTTGAGGATGCTATTGCAAATCTTATGATGTTCTTCTTCGGTATGTCTAATGAGAAGATGGATGAGCTTACCGATGTGCTTGGCGAGATCGATCCCGATACGATCATGAACGGTTTGGATATGAAACATGTTTGGTGGAGTGTTATCGACGATTGGCGTGAGTATAGCATCGACAAGAAAAACGTGGAGTTCCACAAAATATGGTCGGTAGTTAACGAATGCATGGAGCCCGAAGAGGGCCAAAAGACCCCCACTACAACCCTTGAGGCAGAGTTGAAAAAAGTTTTGACCGAGGAAGAATACGAAACCTTCTACCGGGACAAGTTCTTTGACTACAACAAGCCTGCCCGAACGGTTCACATCAGGGCAGAGGGCACGGTAAGCTTTAAGGCATTGCTCTA
>CALGCW010000192.1 GCA_937884385.1 uncultured Clostridia bacterium
ATGTGTCACAACACAATTTGCGCGAAATCTTGCCGCGAAGCTGATTAAAGCTTTTGCGGGCGGGGTTCCCCGAAGCGAGTATGCGAGCTTTGGGGGTTCGCGCGAAGCTTTTCTCGAAAAGCGACCAATCTAAAGCAAAGTAACTCCTCTATAAATCAAAATTTGAAAAATCTTTATTCAATAAACATCGCGTCACCAAACGAGAAAAATCTATATTTTTCCTCAACTGCGGTGCGGTATGCCTCCATCATTTTTTCTTTATCGTAAAACGCGGAGACAAGCATAAGCAACGTGCTTTCGGGCAAGTGGAAGTTGGTTATAAGCGCATCTACCGCCTTGAATTTGTAGCCGGGATAGATGAAAATTCCCGTATCACCCTCGCCCGCAGGTATAAAACCGTCATCGTGCGCAACGCTCTCGATAGTCCTGCACGAGGTCGTGCCAACGCAAATCAGCCTGCCACCCTTCGCTTTGCGGTCATTGATAATATCTGCGCTCTCCTTGGAAACAGCAAAATGCTCGGTGTGCATAACGTGCTCGTCAATTCTGTCAGCCTTAACGGGTCGGAACGTACCAAGACCCACGTGAAGCATTACGGGCACGATCTCAACACCCATATCTCTGATCTTTTGCATCAGCTCGGGTGTGAAATGGAGTCCCGCGGTGGGTGCCGCAGCTGACCCCTCTTCCCTTGCGTAAACCGTCTGGTAGCGGCTCTTATCCTCAAGCTTTTCGGTAATGTACGGAGGAAGCGGCATAAGACCGATAATATGCAATATCTCGTATATATTTGAGTATTTTTGTCTGTCAAAATCGAATTTTATGAGGCGGTTACCCTCTTCGATTATGTCAACTATTTCCCCCTTGAGTGCGCCCTCGCCAAAAACGAGCCTTGAGCCGATCTTTGCTCTTTTTCCGGGCTTAACGAGTGTTTCCCATACGTCAAGTCCGTGATTTTTGAGAAGCAAAAGCTCAATTTTTGCGTCCTCCCTGCCCTCCACGTGACCGTAAAGGCGTGCGGGAATTACCTTTGAGTCATTTATTACAAGTGTGTCGCCTTCGCGAAGATAATCACAGATATCAAAAAAATGCTTATGCTCTATCGATCCACTCTTGCGGTCTATCACCATAAGCCTTGAAGAGTCTCTTGGCTCAAGAGGAGTCTGCGCAATAAGCTCACCGGGGAGATCGTAGTAAAAATCCGACGTAAGCAGATCTGTGTGTTCTTTTTTATTAATAATAACTTCCTTCATTTTTCGTCCAATCTATATCGTTTTTTAAAATTCAACATATTATGTCAATATACATTATACTATATTTGCGCTGATTTTTCAATGCCTATTTAAAATTTTTTCTTTGGAGAGAGTCTATGAAAATAAGCTTATTTCACGGTGCTTGCACCGCACTGATCACACCCTTTAAGGATGGAGAGATCGATTTTGCCTCGCTTAAAGATCTTATCGAATTTCAAATAGCAGGTGGCATTGATGCCCTGCTTATCAACGGTACCACAGGCGAAAGCGCGACACTTTCAGAGTCGGAAAAACGCGAGATAATTGCCTTTGCCGTAAGAGAGGTGCGCGGCAGAGTTCCCGTAATCGCAGGAACGGGGTCGAACGACACAAAAAAGGCTTTGGAGCTTTCGCAATATGCGTGTGACGTGGGCGTTGATGCCTTGCTTGTGGTCACGCCGTATTATAACAAGGCGAGCGCATCGGGGCTTCTTTTGCACTACCGCACCATTGCAGAGGGCTGTGAAAAGCCCATCATTTTATACAACGTACCGTCTCGCACAGGTGTCAGCATTCCCCTTTGCGTGCTTGAGAAGCTTTCGCAGTACAAAAACATAGTTGCTATTAAAGAAGCAAGCGGAAGCATCTCATACTGCGCCCACGTGCTTGAGCGTTGCGGCACAGATCTTGACGTATATTCAGGTAATGATGACCTTATTTTGCCCGTGCTCTCACTTGGCGGTCTTGGGGTGATTTCTGTAATCTCCAATGCTCTTCCGCACGAGTGCGCGGAGCTTTGCAGACTCTATTTTGAGGGTAAAACGCAAGAAGCCACTCTTCTCCAAATGCGACTTTTGCCAATTATAGACGCAGCCTTCAGCGAGGTCAATCCAATACCCATAAAAGCACTCCTTGCTCACCTCAACCTCTGCCGCGAGGAATACCGACTGCCGCTTTGCAAAATGGACGACAACAAAAAAGAAACGCTTTTAGAAGCGTTTGATAATTTCAAATTTTGATTTGGCGGGGAGTTACTTTTCTTGGGAAGTGTTCCTTTTTTCGAGAAAAAAGTAACCAAAAAAGCTTTAATCAGCT
>CALGCW010000193.1 GCA_937884385.1 uncultured Clostridia bacterium
TACTTCCGATTTAATAAGGTAACGCGCACGCGCGAGTACATGCATCAAGATAATCTAAAGTTGGTCTTAGGTCAAGTTCTCCTTAACGAACAACGTGCAGGTCGTATCTATGTTAAGTACGAATATAAACAAGCCTGCTTCCACATCACAGTAAGACAATAATCCAATCCCCAATTCCCTATATCTTACTTCGTATCTCTACCAATTCCGCGCGGACACGCTGGAGGATTTCGGCTGCGCGCTGACGGAAGTCCGCTTGGCGTTTGCCTTGCTTGAGTTCTTGGCGAATCGCCTCAATCCGAGTGATGTGCATCTCATCACGCAAATACTTGATCTGCTTGATAAGCTCAATCTCAAATACAATATCGTCAACGATATCTTCAAGCTCGCCCTTCTTTCTGCGCTCGTTCCACTCGTCGCGAAGGTCTTGGTATCGTCCGAGATAGTCCTGCAAATCACGCTCGGAAAGGATCTCTTTGCCCTTAAATTCATCGAAAGACGTGAGCAGATTACGCATACGAAGGATAGCACCAAACAAAGAGATAAAATCCTTTTGGTTCTGCTCTCCGATGATCTGCGGCTCGGTCAACGGGAACTTATCGGAAAGCTCCGCAATCATATCTACAAAGCCGGGCTTGGGATTGCCGTCCTTGTCGGTATAACCGTAATAGTAATCGTTGAAACTCTGCATCAGCACGATACCCGAAGCATTCTTATCACCGAAAAGTGAGATTGCATCGTCGGTGCGCTTCTGCAAATTTCGGAAACAAACTACGTTACCAAAAGTTTTGATGGAGTTCAAGATACGGTTGGTACGAGAGTATGCTTGAATAAGTCCGTGCATCTTAAGGTTCTTGTCCACCCAAAGTGTGTTGAGCGTGGTCGCATCAAAGCCCGTCAAGAACATATTGACAACGATAAGAAGGTCAAGCTCCTTGTTCTTCATACGAAGCGAAACGTCCTTGTAATAGTTTTGGAACTTATCACTTGATGTATCGTAATTGGTATGGAAGGTTTCGTTGTAATCGCGGATAGCGGCATCAAGAAAATCGCGGGAGCTTTGATCAAGTGCGGAGGTATCTTCGGGGTTTTCCTCGTCCAAGATACCATCGTTTTCTTCCTCATTTGCACCGTAGCTGTATATGATGGCAATGCGTAATTTCTTCGTAGGATCAGCCGCCATTTGACGCTTGAACTCGTCGTAATAGAGCTTGGCAGCAGGTACACTCGACACCGCAAAGATAGAGTTGAAACCGCTGACTCTTTGCTTGCGTTTGATTTCCTCCACCTCGGTCTTGCCGTGCGCGGCGGCAACCTCTGCGATATTCGTCAGCACGTTGTAAGCATAGGTTCTCTCGTTGCGGTAGGTCTTTTGATTGAAATGCTCCAAGATGTAACGGGTGACAAGCTCAATGCGCTTGGGAGCCATATACGCTTTCTCTCGGTCAATATCCCATACTTGGTCATCATCAATATCATCGTTCTTGTCCATCGTCTTGATGTAATCAACACGGAACGGAAGCACATTTTTATCGTTGATAGCATCCACGATGGTATAGGTGTGAAGCTGATCTCCAAAGGCTTGTGCCGTAGTTTTGAGGTTGGGATTTTTACCAACGCCCGCATTAACAGCAAAAATCGGTGTGCCCGTGAAGCCAAACAAATGATATTTCTTGAAGTTTCGCGTGATTGCCACGTGCATATCTCCGAACTGACTGCGGTGGCACTCGTCGAATATGATAACTACACGCTTGTCAAATACGGGATGTCCGCTATTCTTACCGATGAAGGTAGAAAGCTTTTGAATAGTCGTGATAATGATTTTCGCATTATCATCTTCAAGCTGACGCTTCAAAACCGCCGTTGATGTATTACTGTTTGCCGCGCCTTTCTCAAAGCGGTCATATTCCTTCATCGTCTGATAGTCGAGGTCTTTACGGTCAACTACAAACAATACCTTTTCAACAGACGGAAGCTTTGAAGCAAGCTGTGCTGTCTTGAATGAAGTCAGCGTTTTACCACTGCCCGTTGTATGCCATATATAACCGCCTGCATCAAGCTGTCCCATACGCTTGTAGTTGGTAGAAATTTCAATCCTGTTGAGTATTCTTTCTGTTGCAACAATCTGATACGGACGCATTACCATAAGCATTTTTTCACTTGTTAAAATGCAGTATTTCGTAAGAATATTCAGCAGCGTATGTTTTGCAAAGAATGTCTTTGTAAAATCCACAAGGTCAGGAATCGTCTTATTATTTGCATCTGCCCAGTAAGAAGTAAATTCAAAACTGTGGCTTGTTTTCTTGGTTTTACGCTTACCATCACGTTCTTTTATTGCGCTGTGACGAGTTGTATTGGAATAATATTTTGTATGAGTGCCGTTGGAGATAACGAAAATCTGCACATACTCATAAAGTCCAGAACCTGCCCACAAGCTGTCTCGCTGATAGCGATTGATCTGATTGAATGCTTCCTTGGTCGCAACACCACGGCGCTTCAGCTCCACATGAACCAACGGGAGACCGTTCACAAGAATGGTCACGTCATATCGGGTATCGTGATTTCCGGCACCTTCTTCATACTGATTGATGACCTGCAGAACATTGTTGTGGATGTAGTCGAGCATATCCGCATAGCGGAAGTCACGGTGAACGCCGTTTTCAATCGACAGCCCTTGACCTTCCGCGCCAGCGTGAGTCCATCCGACCACAACAGCATAAATCTGGATGCCCTCATACTTGCTTGGAACTTCCGTAACGCTGTCGGGAACGCCGCCGACGGAATCGGCGTCAACCGGATTGCGCCTCGCAAGGAAGCCGCCGGAGCGGTAACGGGACATTTCGACATTGCGCCCTTCGTAGGTGGAGGCGGGGAAGCCATAGTAGACCCACAGGAACGAGCAGATCGCCATGTCCTTGCCGGGCTCGATGACGGTGCGGTCTCCATCGACCGCAAGCTCCACCATTTCGCCGGGCCCCATGTCGCGCACGTATTCATATCCGAGGTTCGCAAGCGCGCAGGATTCCTGAAGGGCGATCATCGCGCCGTCGCGCC
>CALGCW010000194.1 GCA_937884385.1 uncultured Clostridia bacterium
TTGCTTTAAGCCTTCCCCAGCGGGGAAGGGGGACCGCTTGCGGTGGATGAGGAGAAAAAGTTAGTTTAATATCAATATTCTCCTCATCCGTCAGCCAGCTCCGCTTCGCTCCGTGTCTGCCACCTTCCCCGCTGGGGAAGGCTTGTTTAGTTCCTATTTTTCTATGAGAGTGTGGATATGGCCACGCATATAATAAAAGAATCCCCCTCTGTTTGGGGCAGAGGGGGTGAAATTACTTCAGCACCTGCATATAAAATTTTGTTCTTTCTGCCTTTGCGCCGCGTATCTCGATGATATAATCAAGCTCGAGGCTGCCGTTTATTGAGAGGCGGTTGACTACCTTAATGGTCTTAACGCATATCTCAAAGGGCATAATGGGGGTGTTATATATGCAATGATGGCGCTTGCCTTCCTCAAAAACGAGAGTTGCCGACACCGCGCCCTCGCGTATCATGCTGACCACGTCGGGATTTTCCTGCATATATGTAACCGCTGTAACCGAGCCCTGCATTCCGTTCTCCTCGCTCTCGTCGTAGGAGAAGGTAACTCTGCCGCCGTCGTGCGTGCATCTTCCAAAGGTATTTATCTCAAGGACGTCTGTCTCATCCTCACCCTCTGCGAGCGCGTCGGCTATTGCTTCCTCAAGCTCGTCCTCGTCCTCGGGAAGATCCGAGAAGAGCGACTCCTCGACCTCAAAAAGCTCCGAGCGTATTTTGATTCTTACTTCTTCTTCAAACATTTCTTGTCTCCCAAATTGTCGTTCAGTATATTGTACCACCGCGCGCGCCTTTTGTCAAGCGAAAAGCAGGATTTAGGGCAGGGAAAAAGAACAAAAGAGCGCACCTGCGAAAGCAGGCGCGCGTGGAGCAATAATTATTTATCTGACTGCCTCAGCCTTGCCGCAGAAGCAACGCCTAATGCAAAGGCTGAAAATTATTTTGCAGGGGCAAACGACAGAGCAGAAAACCATTCCTCATCCCAAACCTCAGGATTATCGCGAACTTGAATGAGAAGATCGTCGTAAACCAAATAAGTGCTGTTTCGCTTATCTTCTTTATATTCGATTACCAGAGCCGTAACCTCACGATCCGCAAGCTGTATGGTTTTCTCATAAATATTTTTGTGCGCATCGCCAAGATTATCTATATTAGCGGAGTTTGGAGAAAGCGCTTTTTTTACCTCCGATGCGGTTAGGTTTTCTTGCGACTTGATAATATCTTCAGGTATGTAGGATATATGTATATAAAGATTTTCACCGGTTGATACTTTAGGATGGAAAAATATGCACGGACGGTTGTAAACTTCAGAAGGAAAAAAAGAGATATTTGAAAAGCCTTCTTTGTTTTGAAGTTCTATTTCTTTGCCGTTCCAATACGGTACGATAACACCTTGAGATTGATACTTTTCAACGAAAGCCTTGAAATTAGCGGTTATTTCTTCACTCGCTCTCATATCCGATAATTCAGCGTATAATTTCTTTTCCTTGTTTATGGCTTTTTTGAAATCCGAAAAGGAATCGTAGTCAAATGAAGAAATGTAAGGTGGAGAGGCTGAAACGCCATCATCAGCATTTCCGGGCATAGAATGAGAAGGAAGATAGGCACCGTTACAGGAGCATAGCAATAGGCATAGGCAGATCAAGGTTAAAATTGCTCTTTTCATTAAAAGTCCTCCTTATGTTTCTTGAAATTCAAGGCAAAAAGCCGCTATCAAGGTAAAAGACCGAGATAGCGGCGATTCTTTTGATTTTTCTGCGGTAATATTTACCTTGCAGATTATTATAGCATAATTTATTTGAATTGTCAACGGGAGGGTAAATTTTGGAAGCTTGCACAAAATCAAGTGTAGAGCATTGTGTAAAATAGCGAGAGGAGCAAGACCTCTCCCCTACCGATAAAATTCATTCATCATTCATCATTCATCATTTATCATTTATTAAAATCCGTAGGGGCGTGGATTGTGTCCGATTTTTAGGACCGTCGAGGACGCCGGTCCCTACAATCAATAAAGGCAACACCAAATAATAAGGTGAGAACCGTAATCAAGCCTTCCCCAGCGGGGAAGGGGGACCGCTTGCGGT
>CALGCW010000195.1 GCA_937884385.1 uncultured Clostridia bacterium
GGATTACGCTGGTAATGGATTGGAGATGCAGGGCAAGCCAAATTATAAATTTCATCAAACTGCCCCCAGAATGGCTGAGTAACGTCATGCATCAAAAAGGTAAAGCGTGGGTTGTCCAATAAATCATAAATATTTGATTTTGAACCAGTAAAGAGGTTATCTATAACCGTAACCTCACAGCCTTGATCAAGCAATCTTTTTGCTAGCTGTGAACCAATAAACCCAGCGCCGCCTGTAATTAGGCACTTTTTTGTCAATCCATTCATAAAATATCTTTCTTTAAAACCATAAAATGTGCGATTTATTGAAATATAATACCAAAAAAACATCCTATAATAAAGACAATTTTATGGTGGTGAAAAGACAAACTAAATGCAACATCCTTTGGTGTTAGATATTGTATTTACTATAACCCATTTGATTGCATTAAATAGAAAATAAAAAGAGCTGTTGCAAATCCTATCAATTTAGCAACAGCCCATTATTTATTTTACAATATTAAGTTTACAAGAATTACTTAATTGCAACTTCCTTACCAGCTGCTGCAGAACGATAGATACCATCAAGCATCTTCTGTACTGCCAAGCCATCATAGCCAGAAGCATCTAGCTCTGTGCCCTTCAAGCAACCGTCAACCCAGTTCTGAAGCTTACGAGCAAAGATTGTACCCCAGTCATTGTGACCAATGAAGTTAGGCTGTGTGTTAACCATTAGACCATTGTAGTCTGTATAAATCTCAGCTGTGCTCCACTTGCAGCCACCCTTTGTACCAACAGCCTCCCAATCATGGATATCTTCCTTGATGTGAGCAGCAAATGAAGACTCAATCTGTAGGATAGCGCCATTCTCGAAACGAATCTGACCAGCAGCAAAGTCCTCAACTGTGTATGTCTTCCAATCCCAGCCTGGCCATACAGATAGTGTGTCTGACTTCTTGTCGCCCATGTATGTCCATACATTAGCAGAAGCAGCAACTGGTTTTGGGCAGCCCATAAACTCATAAGCAGCCTCTAGCATGTGTACGCCAATATCGATTAGAGGACCACCACCCTGAAGCTCCTTCTGACCGAATACACCCCAGTTTGGAATACCACGGCGACGTAGTGCCTTTACCTTAACGAAGAAAATATCGCCAAATACGCCATTGTCACGAGCCTGGTTCATTGCGAAAGAAACATCGCGATAACGCTGCTGGAAGCCAACAGATAGCTTTACCTTTGCCTTCTCTGCTGCCTCTTTAAGTCTCTGCATAACCATCTTATCATTTCTGAGGTCAACGCCGTTTTCAGCTTGGAACTTTCTTACCATCCAGTCAATAATCCTCTGGTCGAAGTCGTCACCGCCGAGCATCGTATCGCCGTTTGTGGCAAGAACCTCAAATACACCGTCGGAGATCTCAAGAAGAGATACGTCAAATGTACCGCCGCCAAGGTCGAATACCATTACCTTCTGATCGTTTTCCTTGTCAATACCGTATGCAAGAGCCGCAGCCGTGGGCTCGTTGATGATTCTCTTTACTTCAAGTCCCGCGATCTTACCTGCATCCTTCGTTGCCTGACGCTGTGCGTCTGAGAAGTATGCGGGAACAGTAATAACCGCCTCTGTCACAGAAGTGCCGAGATATGCCTCTGCATCAGCTTTAAGCTTCTGAAGAATCATAGCGGAGATCTCTTGGGGAGTATATGCCTTACCGTCGATATTTACCTTATGGTCGCTGCCCATATGGCGCTTGATACTCATAACCGTCTTGTCGGGATTCGTGATAGCCTGGCGCTTTGCTACCTGACCAACGATTCTCTCGCCCGTCTTTGTGAATGCAACTACGGAAGGTGTCGTTCTCGCACCTTCAGGATTGGGGATTACAACGGGCTCGCCACCCTCAAACACTGCCACGCAGGAGTTAGTTGTACCTAAATCAATACCAATAATTTTTCCCATAATAATTTTTCCTCCAAATATAATTAAAAATAAAATTTTACAAAATCAGTTCGCAACCTTTACCATTGCGTATCTTATGACCTTATCACCGCAGATATATCCTTTTTGAAGAACCTCAACTACCTCGTTTTCGCCGTAGCCATCGTCCTCGACGTGCATTACTGCGTAATGAACGTTGGGGTCAAAGGTCTTACCGAGAGCATCGATTTCCTTAACGCCCATCTTTGCAAAATTCTCGTTAAAGCTCTTTAGAATGAGATTCACACCCTCAATAATCTTATCTGCTTCGGTGAACGCCGTTGCTCTCTCCATATTATCAAGAATGGGGAGAATGTTTTTAAGCGTATCACTCTTCGCATCGGAATAGATAGCTTCTCTTTCCTTCGCACTTCTGCGACGGAAGTTCTCATATTCTGCATAGAGCCTTAAATATTTATCGTTTAGCTCTGATACTTCCCTATCCTTTGCTTCAAGCGCCTCCTTGAGCTGTGCTATCTCCGCATCGGTCTTTTTCACTTTTTTCTTGTCCTTTTTAGAAACGTTTTCTTCAGCAGAAGCCTCTTCATTTACCGCTTCCGTGTTTTTGATCTCTTCCTGCACTTGCTTCTCCTCCGTTATTTCCTATTAATCTTCTATCCTCGATAAGGTCGGAAATGTTCTCGCCGAGCTCCTCAAGAGTCGCAAGAACTCTTGCATAATCCATTCTTCTCGGACCTACGACACCGATAGCGCCCACCGTTCTTCCGTCCTTTTTGATATGCTTGAATACTATTGCCGAGTCACTCATGACCTTAACGCTGCTCTCAGAGCCGATAAGAACACTAACCTCGCCCGTTCCCTCTCCCGACATAAGATCGAGAATGGGATCCTTCTCTTCGAAGGTATTCATTATCTCACCGAATTTCGCAACGTCCGAATACTCGGGGTATTGCAAAAGGTGATTAAGACCGCTGTAATGAAGCTCACCGCCGTCAAGCTCGCTCATAGTATCGTATATCGCCTTAACAGTAGCATTTACAAGGGGAGCTTCATCCCCCATCGACCTTTCAAGATTCATCACTGACGTCAGCGTTATCTCGTCGGCGCAAAGTCCGGTAAGGTAAGTGTTCAGTGCCACCGCAAGTCTCTCAAGCGAAAGCTCGTCGACCTCAAAATCGACCTTGACCTTTTTGGTCTTGATATTACCCGTTGAAAGTATCATTACGATAGCAAACTGACGGGCATCAATTCCGACTATTTCATATTTAAGAACCTTAACCGAGGCCTGCCGCGGCTTTACCGCAATGCCCGTATAATTTGTGATGCTCGATGCGACCTTTGAAGCGACCTCAAGGATCTTGTCAAGCTCACCCATCTTAACGCGAAGCAAGCTCTGTATCTCCTCGATCTCCTTGTTGGTCATCGCGTAATGAGCAAGAAGCGAGTCGACGTAAAATCTGTAGCCAAGCTCACTCGGAACTCTTCCCGCGGAGGTGTGGGGCTGTTCAAGATAACCCATCTCCTCAAGCTCTGCCATCTCGTTTCTGATCGTTGCGGAGCTACACGAAAGAAGATTGCTCTGCACGAGGTATTTCGAGCCAACCGGCTCGCCTGCGGCAATGTGCGCTTCAACGATGGCTTTAAGTATTAATTTTTTTCTTTCACTCAATTCTCCGCCCAAGGCGCTCATTTTTCCGTCCTCGCTTTCTTATTTTTTAGCACTCTTTGGCTTTGAGTGCTAATTTACGATACTAATTTATCACTTTTTAGTCATTTTGTCAATAGTTTTTCAAAAATATTTTTCAATTTTTCTTGATTTTTTAGCACTCACAACCTCCAAAATTTAATTTTGCACAAAATTTCACATTCTAATCACATTTTATTATTATTTTTGAAATATTTTTCTATTTTATTGACTTTTTTTAAAATATATGATAAAATGACTACATGTGAAATGAAATACATCCATCGGAGGTTGATTATGACTTGGGGTACGTTTTCCACCGCGCACATAATTTCACTCGTCGCGGCAGTTCTTATTAACGTTGGCTTATACATAGCGCTGACAAACTTCTCCCGCAAAAAACAGATAATAGTGCTTTTCATCCTTTCCTTTGCGGGAATTGCGGCAATTATATACAATCTTATCACTTGGGGCAGCCCTTGGGAGTATCTTCCCTTGCATCTTTGCTCACTTAACGCGCTTCTTCTTCCATATGCCGTTCTCACAAGACAGAAATGGTGTTGTAATCTGCTTCTTCTCTGGTCTCTCGGCTCTTACGTTGCGCTTATACTGAATAACAATATGGCAGATGCAATTATTTTCAGTATGCCCTTTAACTTCTATTACTTCCCCCACGTTCTTGAGGCAGGAATCCCAATCATTCTCTTCGCGCTCGGACTTGTCAAGAGAGATCATAAATGCATCAAATCCACACTTATCATTACCTTTTCCGTATATACGGTCATCCACCTTATCAATGTCGCTATCAACAGCGGAATGATAGGTCCCGGCAACGTGCAGGTCAACTATATGTTCTCCGTGACTCCCAATAACCCCGTGCTCAATCTCTTCTGGTCCATCATTCCCTATGAGTATTGGTATATGTTCCTTGCGATCCCCGTGATCGTCATCTACCTTGCTTGGTGGTATCTTCCCGAGCTTCTCGAAGCTTATAAGGCAGGCAAGGGGCTTCGCGCAAAGAAACGTGCGATCAATGAATACTATGACGAATATAAAGAGGAATATATCGAAGAGATCATCGATAAAAAATACGATAAATAAAAAGATTACCGCGGTTGCAAGGCATCCGCGGTTTTATTTGTCCCCCTTTTTGTTTTATTGCAGTAATAAACAAAGAAGGAACCTTTGATAAACAAAAGTTCCTTCTTTTTTGGTGGAGACAGCAGAACTCGAATCTGCGACCCCTTGCATGTCAAGCAAGTACTCTAACCAACTGAGCTATGCCTCCGTACTTTGCTATTATAACCGATTTACTTTGATTTGTCAATAGAAAAAATAAAATTGACAAATAAAGAAATATATGATAGGATAATATATGACGTTTGGTCAAAAACTATTTGCGGAGAGTATAATATTTATGAAGGCTTTGAAATTTTTATTTATTCTTGCGGTGGTGGCTTCCCTGCTCGTCTCCTGCACGCCGACAACGGAGGAAAATATGAATACAATAAAAATGACAGCAAAGATAAACAGCATCACCGACAGATTAGAGGTCGAGGTAATCGAGGGCGAATATGGCGCCTCGGGCATTTATTGGGTGCTTTTCAATACCAACACCGTTTTTCTTGACAAAAACGGAAATAAAACTACGGTTTTCTCTTTGAAAGAAGGTGAAACTGTGGAGATCAGCTACGGCGGTCAGGTAATGATGAGCTATCCTCCTCAGATCGTAGCATTGACTGTACAAGTTAAATAAAACAAAAATCCCGAACGATACTGATATCGTTCGGTTTTTTTATCCGGGAAAATTAATGATAGAATTAATTATAGCGAAAATATCCACCGGTAAAACGGTTGCGATCAAACACACCGCCAACGCGTTTATAGTCCTGTTTTGAAACCTTGTAGCCAGCACCTTATACAGCCATACACCGAGCAGCGCTCCCAGCACGTTTAGGATAACGTCAGAGATATCAAAACCGCCCCATCCCGAAAAAAGCTGGAATATTTCGACCGCCAAGCTGAATGCGGTAGCAAATACCGCAATTCGTTTAGTGCTCGTACTGTAGCAAAGAAGCACCCCCATCGGTGCAAAGCAAAGCACGTTAAAAATAGTTGCAATGATCTCAAGAAAATTCTTTTGAATAAATACCGCCTCAAACGTCTTTTGAAAAGGTACCGCCTTGTACATAAGACGCTCAAGTATAGTCTGCGACCTGTTTTCTTCAACAAACAATCCCTCGTTATAGTTGCATTTAAACACTATAACCCAAATAAGCATAATAATGTAGAGAGCAAATAAAACGGATATCATCTTTTTATTCAATTCTTTGTCGTTTTTGATCTTTTCAAGATCAAGCATCATCCGTTTCACCTACCCTTTCCAGTTTATTCGATCGTAAATACTACCGCGCTTGCATCGTCGCTGATCTTAAATCTCGGATCTGCGTTAAGGCTTGCATCCGCGTTTTCTTTTGCCCTTAACAAAGCATAAATTTTTTCCAAGTCCGCATCCTCTGCGGTAAGCTCCTTGGCATATCCGTCAAAACCGTCGCTGTGAAGCACCACTCTATCGATATCACGAACGTCAAAGCTCATAATTTCCCCTTCATCAACGTCGCTCATACCGAAAGCAAGTATCCTGTACCCGTCCGATTTATTCATCCTTCTCCTGTTGTCTATCAGCATCCGCTTTATCTCCGGAAGCTTCATAACGTCGCAAATATCCGCGCCGCTTTCCTTTCTGATCTGCTTTGCTCTTTCGATAACCATTCCGTCAAAATACGGAACGTCGCTACAGGTAACGGTTTTTACGCTTTTGTCCTTCAAAACTATCAAAGCAGCCGTGTCGCCAATATTAATAATATGAAGTCTTCCCTCGCACATATACGCAACGAGCAAGCACGCAGACGGATAGGTATCGGCTGCACCGTCAGTCACTTCTCGCTTGAAAAGCTCAAAAACGTCAGAGAGCGCCGTGCTTATCGCACTTGGAATGCTCTCGCCTCTGCCGACCCTTTCAAAAAAAGCGTCTGCAAAATCCACCGTAAAGCGCGAGGCATCGTATGCACTCTTCACAAGCGGCGTTGAGCCATCAAGCACAAGAATGCAATCCCCCGTTGCTCGGACAAGATCAATATTTTGTTTGCCCCCCGCCAAAGAGAGGCTTTGAAGTATCTTAAGCATTTATACCTGCCCCCGATTTATCACCCGAATGCTCAAACAGCAATCGAGCAGTGTTTATCATAGTTTTGTGATAATAATAGTTTGAAATCCTCAAAACGTAGTCGTTCTTTTTTGGATTTTCAAGAGAGATGGCTCTGTTTATTGAGATATCCGCCTCGTTATACCTTCCCGACATTGCAAGGATCCTTCCCTTTGTGCAATGATATTTTGCATAATTTGGATCAAGCTCTATCGCTCTGTCCACCGCGGAAAGCGCGATATCAAGCCATTTTGCACGGAATTCCTCCTTGTCGGATGCTGAGCTTCTTTCATAAAGCGTGATGAGAATATCTGCAAAAAGATGAACATATCCCGCGTTGCAGTCATATACCATCCTATTACGATAGGTAGCGTCGATAAGCTCGTCACGGTCCAGCTCTTCGCCCGTTTCAAGATAGAAAAGTCCAAGCAAATGTCCCGACGAGGGATATATCTCAAAAGTATCGTGATATTTCTTTATTACTTCCCTCATTTTATCATATGCCTTGATATGACGGTACATAATATTGAGACAATAATAAGCCTTGTATCCAACTCTGTCGTTGCCATAGCTCTCAATAACGGACAAAAGATCCTTGTCAATGTTTTTGTCCGTGCAAAGCTTTTCGGCAAGAGAGGTCACACTAACGTCAAAATCCCTGCTTGTATCATCGTCGGGAAGAAATCCGAGGGATCTTACAAGAACGTTTCCAAATCCGTTCTCAAGGCTCTGCTTGACACTTTTTGCAAGTGCATCTATCGTATTATCATAGGGGGTGTTATAATTGCTCGTGCTCTGGTGCTTGATCCTGCCGAGATCATCCTCTGAAAAGTGCTTTCTTCCCTTCACGTATTCCGCCTCACCGGCAAAGCCGGGGATGACCACGGGGAAAAACTGTATCCTCGGATTTGCAAAGGCACATTCGAGCTCGCGGAAGACCACGTCCTCACCGTTCTGCTTGTGCTCCACGAAGAAATCGGGAGTAAGCATAACGATTACTGCCTTTACCTTTTCAAAATATTCGGGAACCCTTTCATAAAAATTGTCACCGTTCTTTAAGGTGATGGGCGCAAAAAACGAAGAAACTCCCAACTTTTCAAGTGCGTAATAGAGCTGAAAGCCTGCTGCAAAAACAAGCTCCTTTTCGCCCCTGTAGCATATAAAGACCTCTTTTTTAACTATATCCGTGTATTGCTCTTCCATTTTTTCGCCTCCGTTACACGTTTTTCTAATTATATCACATATATCGATGAAAATCAACAGTGAATTGCTATATTGCCGTTTGGAGCATATTTTTGCAAATAAATCAAGGCGCAGGAAGATGAATGCTGGTGCGTGATGAGATGCAAGGACGGCTTTGCCGCCCTTGATGATATCCACGACTGCGTCGTGATGATATACCAAGTCTGCGACTTGGATAAACAAAAAGAGAACTTTTGGTAAACAAAAGTTCTCTTTTTGTTGGTGGGCCATTTAGGACTCGAACCTAAGACCGACCGGTTATGAGCCGGTAGCTCTAACCAACTGAGCTAATGGCCCGCTTACGCGACTTAATCATTATATTACTTTTCTTAAAAAATGTCAATACCTTTTCAAAATATTTTTGATAAAAAACATTCGTCAGCTTTTTATTTCATAGAATAAACAAAAATGAAGGAGGCTTCTTATGCCCAAAATTAAGATATCACCCATTTCGGTATTATGGATAACGTTTTTAATTGCTTCAGAGACTTCATACCTTTTGCCGACCGTAATAGCCGTTGCCCTTCACGAGCTCGGGCATATTATAGCGGCACGAATACTCAAAATAAGGATATCAAGCCTCGAGATCACCATTCTCGGCGCACGTATGGAGACAGTAGGTGAGATATCCTACAAAAAAGAGTTTCTCTTTGCGCTCGGAGGGCCGCTTTTCGGTGCGTTGACCTTTGCAGTTTGCTATCCGTTACGTAGCTTACCGAACGTCTTTCCACCTCTTTCCGGCTTTTTTCTTTTCTTGTCTCTTATTTCCCTTGCGCTCGCACTTTTCAACCTCATTCCACTCCCCTCCCTTGACGGCTCAAGACTTATAAAATGTCTTTTGAAGCATCTGCTTACTCTCAATGCAGCAGAAAGAATAATGAGGATAATCGGTTTTTTCTCACTGTTTACTCTATGGCTGTTTTCGGCCTATCTCGTCATCAAAACAAGCGGAGGGCTTGAGATGCTCATATTTTGTGCGGTTTTCTTTGCAAAAAGCTTCATTTTTGACAACGAAAAGCGAGATTTTTAAAGAATTCAAGAGAATACGAGAGAAAAATTGATATTTTTTTGATTTTTCTTTGATTACTTTCGGTTAATCCAAAATTTTCTTGATTTTTGCCGATTTTTTTCGACTTTTTTTCTTAAACCTATTGCATTTTACTTATATATCTGCTACAATATTTGCTATGATGGACCAGAATGAGCTTTTTTGCCATTCCCCATTCCCAAAATATTTTGACACAGGAGTATTATGCGGAATGAAAGAAAACACAACGACAATAGTAAAACAAAAGACGTATACCGACACAAAGGTAATCGATCTTAAACATATTTATAAGCAGTATGACGGCGAAACCGTTTTGAACGACATCAATCTCTATATCAGAGATAAGGAGTTCGTCACCCTTCTCGGTCCTTCGGGCTGCGGTAAAACAACAACTCTCCGTATCATCGGCGGTTTCGAAACACCCGACGAGGGCACGGTGCTCTTCGACGGAAAGGCGATCAACGATCTCCCCCCCAACAAAAGACACATAAACACGGTTTTCCAAAAATATGCGCTTTTCCCCCATCTCAATGTTTATGAGAATATTGCATTCCCTCTTCGCCTCAAAAAAGCAAGTGAGGATGAGATAAGAGAAAAGGTCACGGAGATGCTCAAAATGGTTGCTCTCTCCGGCTTTGAAAACAAGAGCGTAAGCACTCTTTCGGGCGGTCAGCAGCAAAGAGTTGCAATTGCAAGAGCGCTCATCTCCCACCCAAGGGTCCTCCTTCTTGACGAGCCCCTCGGTGCTCTCGACTTAAAGCTCCGCAAGGATATGCAGGTCGAGCTCAAGAATATCCAGCAAAGGATCGGCATTACCTTTATTTACGTCACACACGACCAGGAGGAAGCTCTTTCAATGAGTGACACCGTCGTGGTTATGGCAGACGGTGAGATCCAACAGATCGGCACACCTATCGATATTTACAACGAGCCTAAGAACGCGTTCGTTGCCGACTTCATAGGCGAATCAAATATCATCGACGGCGTAATGCTCTCCGACTATAGCGTTCGCTTTGCGGGTCACACATTCGAATGTCTTGATAAGGGATTCGATAAAAACGAGCAGGTAGACGTAGTAGTTCGTCCCGAGGACGTTGACGTAGTCGAGCCCGAGCGCGGAATGCTCACCGGTCAGGTCTCTGCAGTCACCTTCAAGGGTGTTCACTACGAGATCATCGTCGATATCAAGGGATTTAAGTGGATGATACAGTCAACGGACTACGTTGCTCCCGATCAGTTCATCGGTCTTTATATCGAGCCCGACGCGATCCACATTATGAAAAAATCCAAATATTCAGGCACGTTTGGCGATTACTCATCATTCTCCGACGAGCTCGATCAGCTCTCCGATGCTGAAAGTGCCGAAGAATTCTAAACTACTGCAATTCCGAAAATAAAGGAAGCCCCAACGGGCTATGGTCATAAATAATGAACAAGAAAAAATCATTTATGAGCTCTATTGCGGCAGCGCCCCATATATTTTGGGCAGTCCTATTCATCGTCCTTCCCCTTTTGATCGTAATAGCATACGCCTTCACCGACCCCGAGGGTGCTTTCACCTTGGAAAACGTGAAGTCCCTTGAGGATTACGTTTCAATATTCGGACTTTCTATAGAGCTTTCTGTAATAGCAACCTTTATATGCCTTCTTATCGGCTATCCGCTTGCATATATCATTGCAAGAAGCAAGCCACAGCACCAGAAGATCTACATTATGCTTCTTATGCTCCCAATGTGGACGAACCTTCTTATAAGGACCTACTCCATAATGGCGCTTCTTGACGACGGCGGCTTTATCAATACTATCCTCGGCACGTCCTTCCACATCGTTGGAACAAAGGGCGCAGTAATATTCGGTATGGTGTACGATTTCCTTCCCTATATGGTTCTGCCCATATATACCTGCGTT
Source organism: uncultured Clostridia bacterium (assembly GCA_937884385.1). GTDB lineage: Bacteria > Bacillota > Clostridia > Oscillospirales > CAG-272 > RGIG4608. The sequence continues at coordinate 11,005 of CALGCW010000195.1, forward strand.
TCGAAGATAGACAAGCATATGTGGGAGGTCGCCAGCGACCTTGGATGTAATACGGTCAAAACACTTACAAAGGTTATACTCCCCCTTTCCCTTTCGGGAATAATCTCGGGCGTGACGATGGTATTCGTGCCTTCGATCTCAACTTTCTATATCTCACAAAAGCTCGGCGGCGGCACGTTTGAGCTTATAGGCGACACAATTGAGCGCCAGTTCGTCACGGGTGCGTATAACGTCGGTGCGGCTATATCGCTGATAATGATGATACTCATTCTTATTTCCCTCGGTCTTATGAATTACTTCTCCGAGGAAGGTGAAGGAGGTATCATACCGTGAGAAAATACGCATCAAGAATATACCTTTGCATTATTTTTGCAATACTTTATATCCCGATACTAACACTTATACTCTTTTCGTTCAACGCAAGTGAGAGCACCGCAAATTTCACGGGCTTCAGCTTTGAGTGGTACGTGAAGCTCTTTTCCGACGAGGCGGCGTTCGTTGCCCTCAGCAATACACTCATTTTGGCAGTAAGCTCTGCACTGCTCTCCACTATAATCGGCACTGCGGCGGCGGAGGGAATCTACAGAATGAGATCAAAGTGGTTCAAGGGAGTAGTGACGAGCGTGACGAACGTTCCTATGATGAATCCCGATATAGTGACGGGTGTCTCATTTATGCTCTTCTTTGCGGCAGTTGTCGGCATTTTCCAAATTTCGGACTATGACGATATCGGCTTTTTTGCAATGCTTATAGCGCATACCACGTTCTGCTTACCCTACGTCATACTTAATGTCCTTCCTCGCATAAGCGAGCTCGGCAATTCCCTTACCGAAGCTGCTCTTGACCTCGGCTGCACACCCGTGCAAGCATTTTTTAAGGTCAAGCTCCCAAATATAATGCCCGGTGTTATCTCCGGCGCAGTTATGGCATTCACTCTCTCCCTTGACGACTTCGTAATCTCGTATTTCGTAAGCCCGTCAAACTTCCAGACGCTCCCGCTTTTGATATATTCAATGACAAAGAAGACGGTAAAGCCCGATATGTACGCGCTCTCAACGCTTATCATCGTCACGGTGTTTACACTCCTTATTATCTCGAATGTCAAAAGCTTTAAAAAGACGGACAAGCCAAAAAGAAAAGGGGGTAAAAAAGTATGAGAATAAAGATTTTACTCCTCATTCTGTTAGCATGCGCGCTCCTTTTTTGCTCGTGCGGAGATGGCGAAGCATCGGAAACACCCAAGGGTAATTACGAGACCAAAAACCTCAACGTCTACAACTGGGGTGAATATATCTCCGACGAAGATGACGAAGAATGCGGTCTTTTTGATGTAAACGCAGGATTTGAAGAATACTTCAACGAAAAACTTGCCGATAAGTACGGCTTCTATATCAAGGTCAATTATTCTACGTATGCAACCAACGAGGATATGTATGCAAAACTCACCAACAGTGCGGTAGCTTATGATATCGTTATCCCCTCGGATTATATGATACAAAAAATGATCGCAAACGATATGCTGCTTCCGCTTGATTACTCCAAGCTGACCAATTACGGCAACATCAGCGATGATTTCAAAAATTTGTATTACGATCCCCAAAACAGCTATAGCGTTCCCTACACCTATGGTATGCTCGGTATTATCTATAACTCGGAATTCGTTGACGAAGCAGACGTTGAAAGCGAAAGCTGGAACCTTCTTTGGAATAAAAAATACGCAGGAAAGATCCTTCAGTTCAACAACCCTCGTGATGCGTTTGCAACCGCAATGTTTTTGGAGAAGCTCGATGTCAATTCACACAGCTTCGATGATTGGGAAAAGGCACTTGAAAAACTCAAGGAACAAAAGCCCATATTGCAGGGCTATGTTAACGACGAGATCTTCAATAAAATGAAGGGCGCGTCGGCATATATCGCTCCGTATTTCGCAGGCGACTTTCTAACAATGGCTGCAGATAACGAGGACCTTCGCTTCTTTTATCCCACAGAAGGCACGAATTATTTCGTAGATGCCTTCTGCATTCCTAAAACCTCAAAAAATCCCGATATAGCTCACGAGTATATCAACTATATGATAGACGTTGAGGCGGCTACCGCTAACGCGCTTTATATCGGATATGCATCCCCAAACCGCGAGGTCGTCGACAGCGAGTATTATCAGGAAATGCTTGATTACAATTACAGCACCGATAATATCGACGCGTGGGAAATACTCTATGGCAAGACCAAGGATGAGGCAAACGTCAATTATCCCTATAATCCCGCTTATGAGGACTATTACAAGGACGACAAAATCGACATTCAAGCTCACGTGACCTCACTTTGGGAGTCACTCAAGACCGAAAACTCCACCGAGCTTTGGATCCATATCACAAGCGGAGCTATCGTTATCGGAGTTCTTGGATTTGCTATCCACTCCACATATATCAAGAAAAAACGCTCTAAATTCTATCGCGACAGAGACAGAGAGCTTCGCAAGCAAAGACAAATGAAAAAATAATTTGAGCCCACAGGATCCCCTGTGGGCTTTTGCTATGCTTGATTAACAAATTGGGATTTATCGGAGAGTTAGTTTGCTTATGGATGGTCGCTTTTTTGAAAAAAAGCTTGGCAAAAAACTTTAATCAGCTATCGCGCAATAGCCGTGAAGTTTGTGCAGACTCCACCTATGTCCGCGCAAATCGTGTTGTGCCGCGCCTCGCGTCACAACACATAACGATTTTCTTCGCATTTTAACAGGCTTCATCTTTCTTGCCTGACTTACGTCAGTCATTTGCTTACGCAAAATCGAAAGCGAAAATCTGTGATTTGCTACCTTAATACGTAGCCGTACATCAAATAAAGCGGCT
>CALGCW010000196.1 GCA_937884385.1 uncultured Clostridia bacterium
AATTTAAATTTTTTTAATCATAGTAAGAATGTTTTCGCCGTTTTCGTAGGCGTAGGTCACCGTGTCCATAGTTTTCTTGGTGATGAAGATACCAAGACCGCCGATCTCTCGGTCCTCAGCGGGGAGAGTAATATCCGGATCAGGTTTTTTCAGAGGATCAAAGGGTGTGCCCTTATCTGTCATCCGGAAGGTAATCTCACGGCTTTCGGCGTCAAATCCAATGCCGAGCGTCATATCTCCCTCGCCTTCTCCGTAGGCATAGTGGGCAACGTTAACGAACACCTCTTCGATCGCAACGCAAACAGCCGTCTGCGTTTTCATTGGGCATTCATAGCTCTCCAAGGTCTCATCCACAAATCCGAGCACGTCGGACAAAGCTTCTACCTTTGCGGGAAAGGTTTTATTTATCATCTGCACACCTCCTTGTTTAGGTTTGTAATCGAACATAAGCATCGTAATATCGTCGAACTGCGGCGCCTCGCCTACGAATTCATCTATATTTGCTTTCAATGCAGGTAAAAACGCCGTCGCTTCTATCGTTGCATTTTGGTTCATAAAGGATAGGAGTCTATCCTCGCCGTAAAGCTTATTATCGGCATTTGTTGCCTCGGGAACACCGTCAGTATACAAGAACAATCTGTCACCGGGATAAAGAGTAAGCTCTCCTACACGATAGCGCACGCCCTCCATACCAGCAAGAACAAATCCTGCACGGGTTTTAAGATATTCAAACGACCCGTCTCTGCGCTTGAGCACAGGCGGATTATGACCTGCATTTGCAAACTGCAAATTTCCGGTGGTGAGGTCCAAAATACCCATCCACGCGGTAACAAACATACCCGATTCATTATTTTCGCAAAGCTTTTCGTTTGCTTTAGTGAAAATATCGTTTACAGCCATACCGCTTTCAGCAAGGTCCTTGATAATAGTTTTTGCTGTCATCATAAACATAGCCGCGGGAATTCCCTTTCCCGAAACGTCTGCTGCAAGGAATGCAACTGTTGTATCATTAAGCTTGTAGAAGTCGTAGAAATCGCCTCCGACCTCCTTTGCTGCAATCATCTGTGCATAGATGTTGTAGTCCTCATCTTTGGGGAAGTTTGTGGGGAGTGCCGAGAGCTGAATTTGTTTCGCATATTCAAGTTCTTTATCGATGCGAGCTGCAGCCTCTGCAATATAACGCTTGAGAGTGGTAACGGTCGAGTTAATATCATCCGACAGGGACGAAAATTCCGTGTTTGATCGCACGTCAACCGTAACATTCAAATCTCCTTGTGTGATCCGCGCGAGCGTATCGTTAACCTTTTTAATGTTATTAATAATGACTCGCTTGATGAGTATGTATATGAATACGAAAAGAGTTGCAAAAATAATAACCTGCATAAAAATGCTCGTCAGCATCGAAGCGTCTCTCATAAACATGGCTTCGGAAACGGGCATAGCCGCAATCAGACAGTAGCCCTCGACGAACTTGAATACATACATATACTCAATACTCGCATCACTGACACCATCTACAATGTCTGCATAATAGAGTGTGGTAGAGGTTTTTCCCTGTGACATCTCATCGGGAGGTTCAATGCCAATGGTAGAGACATGTTTGCCGGCATAGGCATCGTCGATAACCATGCAAAGTTCTTCATCAAGAACTGCAACAAAACCTGCTGTACCAACGTGGCGGTTTTTGGTAACGTCAATGACAAACTTGTTTAGCATCTCATGAAACTGCTCGGCATCGTACCCTACCTGGATGAAACCACCGCCCGTAAGGTTTACGGCTGCATATTTTCTCCATACAGCTTCATCCTTACCTCTGCGGGAGTACTCCTGTACGAAAGAGTCCTGAACATTCAGCTTATCCACAAATTCTTTGGATTGTGCCTTGCAGTTCATATCATAGCCTATACTGTCCGCTTCTGTGGAATTTGTAATAATACCACCCGAGTCCACAATGTTGATTTCTTTGATATCATATTTTTCCGTAAGCTCCGATAGTGAGACCGTCGGATCGTTTTCATATTCACCTCTCACCTGCTCTACGATTCCAAGAAGATGAAGATCCGATTTTTCTCTTACGGTATTCTCAACATCGTTCATGGAAACTGTAAACACTTCCTTCGTTTCGATCTGTGCCATTCC
>CALGCW010000197.1 GCA_937884385.1 uncultured Clostridia bacterium
TAAAAGTTTTTGCCAAGCTTTTTTCAAAAAGCGACCAATCCAAAGCAAAGTAACTTCCTACAGATCAAAATTTGAAGAGTGCGTGCTTGTCCTATTAAATTGAAAACAAGCACGGTTCTAAAAAAGAATGCTCGCTCATATATATTACCGAAAAAGAAGTTTTTTTGGAGGTCATATATGAGCGAACATTCTATTTACAGCGATATCGCGCGAAGAACGGGCGGTGACGTATATATCGGTGTAGTCGGACCCGTAAGAAGCGGAAAATCCACCTTTATAAAGAGGTTTATGGAGGCTATGGTGCTTCCCAACATCAAGGTGGGATATGAGCGTGACAGGGCGCGTGATGAGCTTCCGCAAAGCGCGGGAGGCAGAACGGTGATGACTACCGAGCCGAAATTCATTCCCGACAATGCGGTGACGGTCGAGATGGGCGAGGGAGAGAGCATGCGCGTTAAGATGATCGATTGCGTGGGCTATATTGTACCCGATGCACTCGGAACTCTTGAGGAGGGGCAGCCGCGAATGGTAAGGACCCCGTGGCAGGCAGAGCCAATGCCCTTTATCGAAGCCGCGGAGCTTGGTACGAAAAAGGTCATAAACGAGCATTCGACTATAGGAATGCTTATCACCACGGACGGTACGATCGGTGAAATACCGAGGGATAGCTACGTTGAAGCGGAGGAGAGGGTAGTAAATGAGCTGAAGGCTATAGGAAAGCCCTTTGCCCTTGTTCTGAATTCGGCTGATCCGTCAAACGAAAAGAGCCGTGAGCTCGGTGCAGAGCTCGAGAAAAAATACGGTGCGCCTGTGGCACTCGTAAACTGTCTTGATCTTGATTCTGAGGATATAGTGCATATCCTTGAAATGATACTTTGCGAATTTCCTGTTTCGGAGATAAGTGTCAAGCTTCCCGAATGGATGCAAGCGCTTGAGGCTACTCATCCCGTTAAGCGCTCAATTCGTGACTCGGTCCTATCTTGTGCGAGGAAGATCGAAAAGGCGGGACAGATAAAGGATGCCTTTGAATGCCTTCGTGAAAACGAATACGTTGAAGAGGTGAAGTGTAATTCTATCGATTATGGCTGTGGAGAAGCAAAGATATGTGTCGCTTGTCCGCGCGAGCTTTACTATTCGGTCCTTAGTGAGTTGACGGGATTTGAGGTGCGAGGGGAAGCACAGCTCGTTCATATGCTAAAAGAATATGCGGTCAAAAAAGGAGAATTTGAGCGAGTTGCCGAGGCACTTTGCGACGCGGAGGAAAAGGGATACGGAATAGTTATGCCCGAAGTAAGCGCGCTTCGCCTTGAAGAGCCAGAGATAGTCAAGCAGGCAGGAGGATACGGCGTTAAGCTTCGTGCGAGCGCGCAATCCATTCATATGATCCGTGCAAATATAGAAACTGAGATAAATCCCATAGTGGGAAGTGAGGCACAGAGTGAGGACCTTGTTAAGTATATGCTTGAGGAATTCGAGGAGGACCCCGCGCGCATCTGGACCTCTAATATGTTTGGAAAAAGCCTTTACGAGCTTATGAACGAAGGACTTCATACCAAGCTTGAGCATTTGCCAGATGAGTCGCGCAATAAGCTTTCTGAAACCCTTGAGCGCATCATAAACGAGGGCTCGAACGGACTTATCTGCATAATTTTATAAGCTGAAAATTGGGATTTATCGGGGAGAAGTTACAAAGAGAAGAATATGTTCTTTTTCGAGAAAAAGAAC
>CALGCW010000198.1 GCA_937884385.1 uncultured Clostridia bacterium
ATCAACTGCTTCGGCAGGATCCAGGTTAACAACTTCGCCTGCACCCTTTCTAACCTTGTCAGAAGCCTTAGCGATCTGAGTAGGTGAACCCTTCAAACCTAAGTTAGAATCTTCAACATCTACTAAGTTTGCTCTGCCCCAAACAGTAATCTCTTTCTTGTATGCATCAAAGATTCCGCCCGGAGTCATATAACGAGGCTCGTTCATTTCGCCAAGTGCAGTTACAAGACAAGGCATCTGAGCCTTTAATACATGATATCTGTCATCATACTGACGCTGAACGATAACGCTGTCGCCTTCCACCTTGATATCCTGTGCGTAAGAAATTACAGGGATATTTAAGTGCTCAGAAATCTGAGGACCAACCTGTGCGGTATCACCGTCGATAGCCTGACGACCGGTAATAATCAAATCGTACTCTAAGTTACGGATAGCACCTGCCAAAGTCTGAGAGGTTGCCCAAGTATCAGCACCACCAAGTACTCTGTCGGTAACAAGGATTGCCTTGTCAGCGCCCATAGCCATAGCTTCACGTAATACATCTTCTGCCTTAGGAAGACCCATAGTAATAACGGTAACTTCTGCACCGTACTGATCTTTTAATCTAAGTGCTGCTTCCAAACCTGCTTTGTCATCAGGGTTCATGATAGTCATCATAGCAGCTCTATCCAAAGTACCATCGGGATTGAACTTAACGCCACCCTTTGTATCAGGTACCTGCTTAATACAAACAACGATTTTCATTGTATTTATCTCCTTTAAAATTTATTTTTATATCAGTCTTACTTAAGCAAATCTGCTGAAATAACCATCTTCTGAACTTCGCTGGTTCCTTCGTAGATTTCGGTAATCTTAGCATCACGCATCATACGCTCTACGTCGTATTCTCTGGTGTAACCGTAACCACCGTGAAGCTGAACAGCCTTGGTAGTAACTTCCATAGCCATTTCTGCAGCGTATAACTTAGCCATAGCTGCTTCTACACCGTAAGCGGTCTTGTGATCCTGCTGATACTGATCCTTCTTGCAAGCTGCCTTGTAAACTAATAACTGAGCTGCCTGAGCCTTGGTAGCCATATCTGCAAGCTGGAACTGTGTATTCTGGAATGCGGAGATACTTCTGCCGAACTGCTTTCTTGACTTAACGTAAGCGATCGTTGTTTCAAGCGCGCCCTCTGCAATACCGAGAGCCTGTGCCGCGATACCGATACGGCCGCCGTCAAGAGTCTTCATAGCGATCTTGAAGCCCTCACCGCGCTTACCGAGGAGATTTTCCTTCGGAACCTTAACGTTATCAAAGATAAGCTCGCAGGTGGACGAACCGCGGATACCCATCTTCTTTTCCTTCTTACCTACCGAGAAGCCTTCAAAAGCGGATTCAACGATGAAAGCGCTCATTTCGGGTCCCTTGGGTGTCTTGCCTGTAATGGCAATGATGATATAAGTAGACGCATAGCCTGCATTGGTGATGAAGATCTTGCTTCCGTTAAGAAGGTAGTGATCCTCCATCTCAACCGCTACTGTCTGCTGGTTTGCTGCATCAGTTCCCGCATTGGGCTCTGTAAGACCGAAAGCACCAAGCTTTCTGCCGCTTGCTAGATCGGGAAGATACTTTCTTCTCTGATCCTCGTTTCCGTATTCAAGAATGGGTGCTACGCAAAGAGATGTGTGTGCGGAAAGGATAACGCCCGTTGTACCGCAATGCTTGGAAAGCTCCTCAACTGCGGAGATGTACATATGGTAGTCACCGCCTGCGCCCTCGTATTCGCGAGGAACGATTATACCCATAAGACCCATCTTTGCCATCTTTTCAACAGTTTCCGCAGGAAAACGCTCAAGATCGTCCACCTCTTGAGCAAGAGGCTTGACTTCAGTTTCAGCGAAATCCTTGATCATCTGTTCAAACAGAATTGATTTGTAATTTGCCATTTTAATTTCCTCCTTGGGTGGGACAAACGTCCACTTCCCTTTTATGTAAATTTTTTATTATCAAAAGTCAGCTATCAAAACTTAACCGTTGCCATACCTGTGATAACTACCTTACCGTCCTGGTTATAGCAGGTTGTGTTGAGCTTAACGATGTGCTTATCCTCACGGATCTCGGCGATCTCGCATTCCGCTGTGATGGTATCACCAAGAAATACGGGAGCTGTAAATTTAAGCTCCTGACCAAGATAGATAGTGCCCGGGCCGGGAAGCTTGTTTGCAAGAACTGCAGAGATAAGACCGCTTGTAAGGATACCGTGAACTATTCTTCTGCCGAAGATGGTTGTTTTTGCGTATTCCTCATCAAGGTGGATGGGGTTAGTGTCAAGACTTACTTCCGCAAATGCTCTGAGATCTGCATCGGTAAATGTTTTCTGAATGGACGCCTTCTGTCCAACGTAAAGCTCGTTAAATGTCATAATTTTTTCCTCCGTTTTTTAAAAATATGAATAATATTCATATTTGCTTTATAATATTATATATTTTTTTAGTGTATTTGTCAATATGATACCGAATTTTTTTCAATTTGTTAATACATTTGGTGAAAAATACACAAAAAAATATATCGCAAACTATTGCAAATCACAAGGAAAAATGGTATAATTGACTCAAGAACCAAAAAAGGAGCATAAGAAATGGACAATTATATTACAAAAGGCATTAATCCTCCTAAGACAAGGCTCGGTTTGGCTAAAATGAACAAATTGCTCTCTGCAGCCGAGGAATTATTCACAAACAACGGCTTTCACAGCACGTCCATATCCGACATATGCAAAAAAGCAGAAACAGCGGTGGGCACCTTCTATATATATTTTGAGACTAAAACGGATATTTACCGCTACCTTATGTGGAAATATCAAAAGGAGATCAAGAGGCTTCTTGCCGAAAGCATCAAGGGGTGCAAAACGCGATACGAAATGGAGCGCGAGGGTATAAAATGCTTCATCACCTTCGCTATGAAAACCCCCAACGTATATAACATTATCTGGGGTTCTCTTTCCATCGACCAAAAGCTGTTTCACGACTATTACGTCTCCTTTGCGGAGAGCTACACAAGGGCGCTTGTAAGAAGCGGAGAGGAGCTTGATATACCCGATCCGACAACGGTCGCGTATATGCTGATGGGCATATCAAATTTCGTCGGCTTGCGTGCCATTTTTGAGAATATGAACGATGCGGACATCGACAAAATTCTTGATGAAGCGATAATGCCCGCACTGTCACGGGGAATTTTTAAGAATTGTGAAAATTAAACAAAAAACAGAGGGATTTTGCTTCCCTCTGTCTATTTTTTTGTTTTATGTGTAAATTTAACAATATATAATTTATTTTTCTTGACTTTTTGTATAAAAAACAGTATAATATAATAGATGTGATCAAGGTATAAGTCTGCGATATGGGCAGGCGTTTCTACGGCCACCGATAATGGGCGACTACCGAGCAGTAGTGCCCTTTTTTTGACCCCAAAAAGGATTATGACACATTTTTTAAAATATAATAAAAAAAGAACGAAAGGAGTTATTTATGAAACTTTATATTGACAATCACGAATTCAATGCCAGAGCAGATATGTCTCTGTTTGATATGATAAAGGAACTCGGTCTTTACAGCGGAAAGCTTTCAAGCGACCCCATCGTTGCAAAGCTTGCGGGCAGAGTATTCACTCTTAATTACGTACCCTTGCGCTCCAAGGATATTTCACCTGACCGTGAAAGCATCAGGACCGCGGTCGAGGCGTCGGGCGGCATCGTACGTCTTTACAGATACAGTGACCCCTCAGGACGCGAGGCATACGCAAGAACGGCACAGTTCATACTTTTCCTTGCTTTTAAGAGACTTTACCCCAATGCTGTTGCTAAAATGAGCTGCACGCTTGGAAACTCAATGTTTTTCAGCATCAGCGGTGCTGACGAATTTTCCGCAAACGAGCTTGCCGATGAGGTACAAAAAATAGTTGACGAGGATATCCCCCTTCTTCGTAAGAGGATCCCCATAGATAAGGCGATAACTTACTATGAAAGTGCGGGCAATGAGGACAAGGTAAGACTTCTCAAGTACCGCGGAAAGGATTATTTCACCATCTACGAGCACGAGGACTACGCGGACTATTTCTACGGCGAAATGGCACCCTCAACGGGATTCCTTCGTTCCTGGAGCATCGTTGAGGCAAAGGATGGATTTATCTTCGTCCTTCCCGACGCTAAAAATCCCGACAGAGTCTCGGTATACCGCGAGATGCCCAACTTCTTCAACGTATATTCCGAGGGCGAGAGATGGAGCGAGCTTATGGGCTGTGAGACCCTTGCAGATCTAAACGAGCTAACCGAGAACGGCAAGATACGCGAGCTTATCCGTGTCAACGAGGCACTTCACGAAAAGAGATTTTCGCAGATCGCAGATATGGTATGCGCGCGCGGTGCGAAGGCAGTTATGCTTGCAGGACCAAGCTCTTCCGGTAAAACAACGAGTGCAAACAGGCTTGCAACTCAGCTTCGCGTACACGGCAAAAAGCCCATACTTATGAGCCTTGATGATTACTACATCGACAGGGACAAGATCGCGCCTGGACCTGACGGAAAGATCGACCTTGAACACATCAACACGATTGATACCGAGCTTTTCGGTCAGAATCTCCGCGACCTGTTTGAAGGAAAAGAGGTAGAGATACCCACCTTCAGCTTCAAGCTCGGCAAGAGAGTCTGGACAGGTCACAAAATGAAGCTCAGCGATAACTCGGTGATCATCGTTGAAGGTATCCACGGACTTAATCCCGTGCTTGTCCCAAAGGATCTTTCACCCAATCTTGTTTTCAGAGTTTACGTGAGCCCCCTTCTTCCCCTTAACTTCGACTATCATAACAGAATTCCTACAAGCACGCTTCGCTTGCTTCGCCGTACCGTGCGCGACTTCGAAAGCCGCGGCGCATCTGTCCAGAGAACTCTTGATATGTGGGATTCCGTAAGACGCGGTGAGGAAAGATGGATATTCCCCTACCAGGAGAATGCGGACGTTATCTTCAACAGCTCCACCCTTTACGAGCTTGCGGTAATTAAGAAATATATCTACCCGCTTCTCATTCAGGTTCCCCCAAGCGATGAGTGCTACGAGCAGGTGCGCGCAATGGTCGGACTTCTCAACTACGTAAAAGAAGCAGACGTTGAGGACGAGATACCCCCCACGAGCATCGTGCGTGAGTTCATAGGTGGCAATAGCTTTTACAGATAAAAGCTTACTGATAAAAATGCGCCCGCGTCAAGCGAGCGCAAATCAATGGTTTTATACTTTTTTATCCATTTTCTAACACTATTTTGGAGGTGACCACTTTGCTGGATAAGAATGAATTGAACGAACTTCTGTATGGTGACCGCGACGGAATATTTGCCAAGCTCAGAAGGTGCGATTATACAAAGGATGAAAAGCAGCTTGACCTCTTACGTGAATTTGCTAAAGAGTTGAATTCCAAGATACGTTCAGACAGAGGCGATCCAAAGGATGTTTTATACATCGTAGCGATCGTTCACGATCTGTTTGTTTTCTCAGACCACGCGGATTGGACGGCTGACTTTGCGACAGAGATCTATGAAACCGTCAATTATATGGTGGATTAAGTCTCACCGTGAAGGCGTGAAAAGCAGAACAGGATCCGCCAAAACTTATTTTTGCAGATAATAAAATTTGAAAAAACTTGGCTATATTTCGATATAGCCAAGTTTTATTAATTCCTAAGTTAAACTATTTTGCGGTTGTAATGAAACGATCCCTCATCTTTGTTTTGTGAGTAATCTAAAATTTTGATACCATTTTTGGGTGGGTGCAAATTTTAGAGTTATGGGTGCATTTTCTTATAAGGGTTTGCACCCATTTTTAGTTCGATAAATTGGAATTTGATTATTTCATCAGGAATTCATACACTCTTTTATTGAAATCCTTAGCTTCTTCATACGCTGCATGTCCGTATTTGGGATACATATGTATTTCGCAGTTTAGTTTTTCTGCTATTTCAATGGATGCCTCGCCTGTGGTAATCTTATCCTGTTCACCACCTAAAACGAGTACGGGACATTTTATTTCATTTAATCTGTCATAGCAATCAAAATCCAGTATAGCCGATGCAAGCAAACCGAATCTTCTAAAATCCTTCGGCTTAATTGTTCTAACCAGTAAGGGCAAAAGTATCTTGTACTTTTTCAAATATCTATCTGTGTACATAAGAGAAAATGTGTCTTTATTGATTGTAACATGATCGTTGTTTTTGACACAGGCTATCCATCGGCTTACTACTTTTTGAATATTTGGGTTTGCTCGTGATGAAGTAACTCCAAGAACCAATTTTCCAACACGGTCAGGATGCTCAAGTGTCAATGCCAATGCTATCATTCCACCTTGAGATACTCCGAGCAGATCTGCCGATTCAATATTCAGTTCCTTCATAGCAAAGTAAATATCCTCTGCTAAATCCCAGTTTGTGAGTCCATCCTTTACAAACATTCTTCTATCAAAAAACCATACTCTGTAATTCTTTGAAAATATCTTATACATAAGCGCAAGTGAAGCACCTGCACCTTTAATATCCCTTACATTCAATCCTTGAATTATGATTAAATTTTTCTGACCTTTTCCGAAAGAAAGATAATTCAAAGCTCCGCTCGGTATATTTACTTCACCTTCGACCAATCCCCAAAACATCTCTTTCCCCTTTTATAAATTCTTATTTATCGGTGAGTTTATTATACCACAAAAAATAACCTAAATCAAGTCATTTTTTCAGCAGATCACAAATTGAACGATACCCCGTAAATTGAACGATAAGGGTGTAAAGTGAACGATTTATATTTTACGGCTATAAACAAAAAAGCTTGCAAGGATGAAAACTATCCCGGCAAACCCTATAAATTCAATGAAATCCTGCTTTGCAGGATGAAATCCGAGTGAACTCGGATGAAATCTTCGGTGTGCCACCTCAGATGAAATCAAATCCGCCTCAATTAACCCCGCGTTAGCGGGATTTCATCACAAAGTGATTTCATCCACGAAGTGGATTTATTCCGACGAAGGCGGATTTAATTAAAAAAGACTGCAATTTTGTATCAAAATTGCAGTCTTTTTTTGGTGGGAGAGATGGGAAGGTTCGCTCACGCGAACTAAATTCGTCGAGGAGTTCCCGTGCGAGCACGGAACGTCCTTTCGCCGAATTTGCGCACCCGAT
>CALGCW010000199.1 GCA_937884385.1 uncultured Clostridia bacterium
CATCCACCTTCCCCTCAAGGGGAAGGCTATCACACCGATAAATCCCAATTTTGCATTTTGCACTTTGCATTCTGCATTTCCTCACCTTCCATCTTTTTCAAAAATTAACAATAATAATTTTTCATAATTTTTTCAAAAAACCTATTGACAACTGCAAAAAATGGTGTTATAATACACACATCATAAAAAAAGACGTTTGAGCAAAAAGAGCGCAAAACGAAGCATCTTCAGAGAGTTGCCGGGCGGTGCGAGGCATAGATCAGTAGTTTTGCGGCGTACATTTTGCAAGTTGTGTGTTGAAACTCCCGCGCGGCAGAAAGTAGGCACAACGGCAGCCCCCGTTACGGGCGTAGACTTTGATAGAAGTCGGTAAGGGTCAAGTCGTGAGGCTTGGCTGAAGCAGAGTGGTAACACGGTCTTTTCGTCCCTGCATCCGTTGGATGCAGGGGTTTTTTAGTTGCCGTTCAAAAAATACATTTTTGAATAGCCGCAAAGGCGGCAGGAGGAAAAACTTATGAAAAAAACACTTGCACTCGTTCTGACACTCGCAATTCTTGCGATCTCTTGCATCGGACTCGTATCCTGCAATGACAAAACCACCGATCCTACAACAGGAACCAACCCCGGTGGCACACCCGAGCCCAAATATACTGTCGGCATCTGCCAGCTCGTTCAGCATCCCGCGCTCGACCAGGCAACCCAGGGCTTTATAGACACACTTAAAGCCGAATTCGGCGACGACATCGCATTTGACGTTCAGAACGCATCCAACGATACGAACCTTTGCAATACGATCGTTAACAGTTTCGTAAGCAAGAAGGTAGATCTCATTATGGCAAACGCAACCCCCGCACTCCAGGCAGCGTACAACGCGACCGAGACCATTCCGATCCTCGGCACATCCGTAACGGAATACGGCGTAGCGCTTGAGATCCCCAATTTCGGCGGCACAGTGGGCGGCAACGTATCCGGAACAAGTGACCTTGCTCCTCTCAGAAACCAGGCAGAAATGATCCTTGAGGTGTGCCCCGATACAACAAGCGTAGGCATCATCTACTGCACAGGCGAAGCAAACTCCAAATACCAGGTAGAAAAAATGACAAAATTCCTTACAGAGCTTGGTGTTTCCGTTAAGCCCTTCGGCTTCTCCGACTCTAACGATATCGCGGCGATCGTAACAACGGCAGCTTCTCAGTGCGACGTTCTTTACATCCCCACGGATAATACGGCAGCATCCTGCGCCGAGACCATCGGTAATATAGCAAGAGAAAAGAAGATTGCGATCTTCACAGGCGAAGAAAACATCGCAAAGGCTTGCGGCGTTGCATCTCTTTCCATCAGCTACTACGATCTCGGCGTACAGACGGCACAAATGGCAATAAAGATCCTCAAGGGAGAGGCTGATATTTCCACAATGCCCATCGAATACGCACCCGCAACAAGAAAGTTCAACAAGGAATTCTGCGACCTTCTCGGCATCACACCCCCCGCAGGCTACGTTGAAATGAAATAATCAAAAATAAAAGGAATTTCAAAAATTATGGAAGAATTATTCGGCGCGCTTCCGGGCGCAGTCGCCCAGGGTCTTATCTGGGGAATACTCGCAATAGGCGTTTATATAACGTTTAAGATATTATCGATATCAGACCTCACGGTCGATGGCTCTATCTGCACGGGCGCGGCAGTCTGCGCTGTAATGATCACAGGGGGAGCAGACCCATACGTAGCAATGCTCTGCGCACTGCTTGCGGGAATGCTCACAGGACTTGTGACAGGACTTTTGCACACCGCGTTTGGTATCCCCGCAATACTTTCGGGAATTCTGACACAGATGATGCTCTGGTCGGTCAATCTTAAAATAATGGGCCCCAACCTTGCAGTACCCTCAAGAAAATTCCCCGTGATAATCAAACAAATGGACCCCGAGGCAGCTATAGTCACGCTTCTTATCTTTGCGGCGGCAGTTATAGCATTCCTCTATTGGTTCTTCGGAACCGAGCGCGGATGCTCCATCCGTGCAACGGGTTGCAACATCAATATGTCACGCGCGCAGGGAATAAACACCAATCTCAATAAAGTGCTCGGGCTGATGCTCTCAAACGGCATCGTTGCCCTTGCAGGCTCACTTTTGACACAGTATCAAGGCTATGCAGATATCAATATGGGCAGGGGCGCAATAGTGATCGGACTTGCCGCAATAGTTATCGGTGACGTACTGTTTTCAAAAATCGCACGCAATTTCGCAGTCCGTCTTCTGGGCGTTCTCGCAGGCGGCGTGATCTACTACGTCGTATATCAGATCATCATCTTCCTCGGTGTCGATACCGACCTTCTCAAGATGCTCTCCGCAATAGTGGTCGCACTCTTCCTTGGAATTCCCAATATCAAAGGCAAGATCAGAGAAAGATTTGGACACAGAAAGCACGCAAAAGGAGGACAAAGCAATGCTTGAGATAAGAAACGTATCAAAGACCTTCAATGCGGGCACAATAAACGAAAAAAAGGCACTGCGTGACCTTTCTCTCACACTTTCCGACGGCGACTTCGTAACGGTCATCGGCGGCAACGGCGCAGGCAAAAGCACGCTTCTCAACGCGATCTGCGGAACGTGGCGCGTCGACTGCGGTGAGATAGTCATCGACGGCAAGGACGTCACGAACGTGCCGGAGCATAAAAGAGCAAAATTTCTCGGCAGAGTGTTCCAGGATCCTATGATGGGCACCGCCGCAGATATGGAGATACAGGAAAACCTCGCCCTCGCAAAAAGACGCGGTAAGATCCGCGGACTCGGCTGGGGCATCTCCAAAAAGGAGAGAGGGGAATACCGCGAGCTGCTTTCGACCCTCGGACTCGGGCTTGAGGACAGAATGACAAGCAAGGTCGGTCTGCTCTCGGGCGGTCAAAGACAGGCACTCACACTTCTTATGGCGGCAATGGCAGAGCCAAAGCTCCTGCTTCTTGACGAGCACACCGCGGCTCTTGATCCCAAGACCGCAGAAAAGGTGCTTGAGATCACCGAGGACATCGTAAACAAAAACCACCTTACAACACTGATGATAACACATAATATGCGCGATGCCATCAAGCACGGCAACCGCCTTATTATGATGCACGAGGGCAGAGTGGTGGTCGACGTCAGCGGCGAAGAAAAGAAGAGTCTCACGGTCGAGGACCTGCTCAACCTCTTCACAAAGGCAAGCGGCAGAGAATTCTCCAACGACAGAACAATACTTTCATAAAAATATGAGGCGTTCGTTTTCACGAACGCCTTTGTTTTTGCTTTATTAATTTCAAGCCTCGGGCTCAACGGGGATCACAATGCTTGCGCCCTCGCCGGAAACGACCGCAGGAAGCTTGCCGTCCCATTTAGCAAGATACTCAATGTATTTGATGTAATCGGTAATAAGCGCGATCTCTTCCGCACTCTTGCCCTCGAAATCAATGTTGTATTCAACGGTGGGATTGCCCTTGTCATCAACGCCCTCGCTCTCAACTATCTTGAAGCCGAGCGCACGGGCGATCTCAACGGACTTGAGCTGAATAGAAAGAGCTTCCGCGCGCGAGAGCTCAACCTGAGCGTCACGCTCTGCCTCTGCGGCAATAAGCTTAGCCTTTGCCTCACCCTCTGCTTTCATAATAGCAGCCTCTGCTTCAGCCTCCGCAGCAGCTACCTTCATCTCGTTCTCATATTCCGCCTGAAGCTTCTTCTGCTCGGCGATCATCTTTTCTTCAACTGCTTTTTCAAAAGCATCGGAGAAATCGATGTTCGTAAGAACTACCGTAGAAACGGTCACGAAATATTCCTCGGTGATAGCGCCGATTATCGCCTCTTCAACTCTGGGCGACATCGAAGCACGGTCAGAGATGATGTCCATCGCCTTGTAAGAGGACAAAACGGACTTCGTCTTTTCAATGGCAATAGCCTCGATCCTGTTTTGAAGAGCCTCAAGCGAGCCGTATTGCTTTGCGATCTCAACCGCCTTTTCGGTGGAGATCTGATACTGAAGTGTCATGGCAATATCCATGGTCTGCGCGTCGCTTGAATAAGCCTGCGTACCCATTTCAACGTTTTGCACCTTTGAGTCATAGTACTCATACTGCTCAGTGAGCCAGAAATCAAAGTGCATACCCGCGCTCTTGACCTCTTTAGCCTCACCCATATGCTTAACAACGGCTATCTGACCGGTTTCAACGATATGTATAGAGAAGGGAATTACGCAGAACGCAATCGCAAAAACGAGAGCAAGCGAAAGAAGCGCAACGGGAGTCTTACCTGTGGAATTTTTCTTTTTGATGCATAAGCCAATACAAATTGCGGCAACACATAATAAAGCCGCGCCAATAAATAATACGATCATAATAATTTTTCCTTTCTTAACGTATTAGAATAAATGCTTATCCCTGAGCTTATTATACAACAGTTTTTTCTGTTTTTCAAGATAAAACCGCTATAAAAATGGGATAATTAGAACTGTTCCAAGGCATAAGCCACCGCGATGGATAATACAGTACCCATAACAACGCCGACCGCACCGATAACGGAACATAAAATCAGTGTCAATCTATTTGTACACCTGCCTTTCTTGATGTATCAATTATATACCAAAATTACCCAATAATAAAGAGCAATACCTGCAAAATAAATACCCGTATCTTAACTCTATGTGCAAAATAAAGCCCCCTATTCCTCACTTTCAAATTTTGATTTATAGGAGAGTTACTTTACTTAAGAAGAGTCGCTTTTCGAGAAAAGCTCCGCAAAAGCTTTTGTCGCTTGGGTTTGCGGTGATTTTGCGTAAATTTTCGATAAAATGCTCGCATTTTATCGGTTTTGAAGCTTCAA
>CALGCW010000200.1 GCA_937884385.1 uncultured Clostridia bacterium
GGGTATATTTATATAATTTCATGTTACTCCGCTGCTTTTCCGCTTTTAATCCACTCGTCGACCTCGCTGGGCTTATACTTCCAGCCACGGCCGACCTTGTGGGCAGGCATACCTTTTTCGTTTATCCATGTGAGCAGAGTATCGCGCGTTACGCCGAGATAGGCGCACATCTCTTTGGTAGAATACCAACGTTCAGGGATCTGATTCATTTCTTGCATTTTTATGACTCTCCTGATAAATATAATTATACGTTTTCATTATAGCACAAAATCTGACAAAAATCAAGTGTTATTGCGGAATAGTGCGGAAAAGTGATTCGGAGAGACAAAATTATTATACCCCTTTGCAAAGGGGTATAATGGGGGTATAATCGCTCGGCGTTATCTTTGATTACAGCATCGCAAATTTTCACCCGTGGAGCCACTTGAAAAATCCTCTCTTTTATGCTATAATGGTTGTAATAAAAATCCACCTCGGGCTGGAGCTTGCGGCTCGTGCGAGGTGGCGTTAGAAGTATAGGATTTAAGGTCTGACCACAATCTTGACCATTTACAGGTCTGGACTACGTGGGAATTATGGACTTTGTGGCACGAAAAAGCACGGGTTTCGGACGAAAAAGCACGAAAAAGCACGCAAAATGAGGCAAAAAACCGATGCTTTTGCGTTTGGGACGTCGATGCCGCAGGTTCGAATCCTGTCACTCCGACCACATGAAAATAATCCGAACATTCTCTTACTTGGAGAAGCGTTCGGATTATTTGTTTTATTTGAGTATCCCAACTTTAATAGTAAGAAATGAAAATAGCCACCGATAAGAAAAATTGTCGGTGGCTTTTCTAATGCACGATAGAGTATTTGGTAACAGTAATTATTTTCACTTAAACGCCGGAGCGTGGGTCTCGCCCGTTGCAAAAGCGTTAGGTCCGGGATCGGACATAGAAAAATACATTTTTGCTGCCTTGGTCGTGCCGAAGTCGCGGTTAGAGCCGGTCTGTTGTACCTTATTGAAGGCATCGCGGAACATCTGATTGTGCGCTTCCTCGCGGTTGAGAAGAAAATCAATGGTCTCTCTCACCTTCTTGTCCTCGATCTGACGGTAGAGATATTCGTAAACCACTTTGGCTCTCTGCTCGGATGCGATGTTGGAGAGCAGATCGGCACACAGGTCGCCCGTAACGGTAACGTAATCCGCCGTCCAAGAGTATCCTGAAGAATTGATGAGTCCGGGGTTCAGACCGAGCAGAACGTGGGTCTGCACCTCGCCTGCCTGCACCTTGGTGGCATCCACGTCGTGACCGTTAAGAAGATTGATAGTCTGTGCCACCATCTCCATGTGTCCAAGCTCCTCGGCGGCAATGTCAAGGAAAAGATCCTTGATCTCGGGATCTTTGATTCTGAAGCTCTGCGACATATACTGCATAGCCGCCTTAAGCTCACCGTTACCTCCGCCAAGCTGTTCCTGAAGCAAAACGGCATACTGCGGATTCGGTCTCTCTACCTCTACGGGATGGAATAACATTTTTTCGTGTTTGAACATATATACCTCCGTTTTTTGTATTCACCGATATTATTTCCCAAAGTGAGAAAATATATTGACGAAGGCAAAAATTTATGGTACAATAATTCTTGTTAATAAGAATTTTCACAGGAGTGACGGCAGAGATTTCCGCGGCGGTGATTTGCGGATGGTTTGTGCTTGACCACAGCTTTGACCATCTACGGCTTCGAACTACGTGGAAACAGT
>CALGCW010000201.1 GCA_937884385.1 uncultured Clostridia bacterium
CTTTTCCGGAGAAGAGATAAGAGAGAAGAGTGAAAAGAAAATGTATCTTTTCGCTTTGGCGAAAAGCATTTTTATATTGAAAAGCACCACAAAGTGTGCTATAATACAAAAAACTAAATAATTATAATAACATTTAATGGATCCAGCTGTCTGCAGAGGAAGCTGGATCCATTTTGTTTTTTTGCAGCAAAATTGACTAAATATAAAAGGAGATAGAATTATGGAAGTTCAACTTCAGGAGCTTATTGAGCAGATTAAGAAGGATGGTGTTGAAACCGCTGAAGCAGAAGCTAAGGCTATCGTTGAAGCGGCAAAGTCAGATGCCGAAAAGATTATTGCCGATGCACAGGCACAGGCAGATAAAATCTTGAGCCTTGCAAGAACTGAAACCGAGCGAATGACGAAATCAAGCGAGGATGCTATTCGTCAGGCGGGTCGCAATCTGCTTATTTCTTTCAGAGAAAGTGTAACGAGAGAGCTTAATGCTATCGTTAGCGAAAATGTTACTGCTGTATATTCATCGGATGCATTCAAAGGGCTGATTATCAGCATTGTTGAAAATTGGGCAAACAAGCCGGATGCAGAAGATATTGCAGTGATTTTGAATACTCAAGACCTTAATAAGTTGGAAGAAACCTTGCTGTCAGCACTTAAAGAAAAAATGTTAAAGGGTATCACTTTGAAGGCGAATGATAATTTTGACGGTGGATTCCGCATCGCTGTCAATGACGGCAGCGCATATTACGATTATTCGGCAGAGGCAGTTGTGGATATGCTTTCAAATTATCTTAGCCCTAAGGTTACCGAGCTTTTGAAAGAGGCGAAGTAATAACTATGGCTGAATATTATTTAATATCGCAGTTGCCGTCTTTGGATGGGATAAGTGAAAATACTCCGCTTCCGATTACCGAAGAACGATTTGCAGAGCTTTGCAACCGTTTTTTAGGAAAAAGGGCGCAGGAAATGCTGAGTAAGCTTACCCTATCACCTCCCAAAAACAGCGAGGACTCCGGCTCTGCATTGATTGATGCCTGGAACGAAAGCGAGAGAAACCTTCGGTTTGCTCTTGGAAAAGTTCGGGCAGAGAAAATGAAGAAGCCATTCGATACGGAGAATAGAATTTTTCCAGTGGAGTATATCAAGGCAGCAAGTACGGCAACAGAAATCGAAAATCCAATGGAAGCAGAAAAATATCTAAACAGTTACCGCTTGGAAATCTTAGAAACGTTAAGACCTATGGATAGTTTTTCTGAGGATTATATTTTCTATTACGGACTTAAATTAAAATTGCTTCTTCGCATAAGGCAGTTTGATACAAAGAGCGGAGAAAAAGCATACAAAAATATATACGACTCCATTTTAAATGGAGATAGGTTGGAGGCAAAACAATGACCGAAAATAAAGGAAAGGTAGTAAGCATAAACGGAAACTTGGTGTCGGTAGAGTTTGACGGCAACGTTTCTATGAACGAAATATGCTATGTTTTTGTGGGTGATACCGCCCTTAAAAGCGAGGTTATACGTATAAAAGGCAATGTTGCTCAAGTGCAGGTTTATGAAATGACCGATGGTATTCAATGTGGGGATACGGTTGAATTTACGGGAGATATGCTCTCGGCAGATCTCGGCCCCGGATTGCTCGGTCAGATATATGACGGACTGCAAAATCCGCTTCCTGTTTTAGCAGAACAGGCAGGCTGGTTTTTGGAAAGAGGAATTTACGCAGACGGACTTAACACTGAAAAGAAATGGGAGTTTACACCGACTGCACAAGTCGGCAACATTGTTCGTGCGGGCGAATACATCGGAACCGTGCCCGAAGGCCCGTTTACACATAAAATTTTTGTTCCCTTTTATCTGCTTGGAAACTATACGGTAAAATCCATTGCCGAAAAGGGCGAATATACCGTTAAGGAAACGATTGCGGTTTTAACCGATGAGCGTGGCCGCGAAATACCCGTATCTATGTCTTTTAAGTGGCCTGTTAAACGTGCGGTAAAATGTTATAGTGAGAGATTGGCACCTGGCGAAACAATGGAAACCAAGGTGCGTCTTATTGACTCTTTCTTCCCTGTAGCAAAAGGCGGAACCTATTGCACTCCCGGACCGTTCGGCGCAGGTAAAACGGTGCTACAGCATACCATATCGCAGGTCTCGTGGGATTTGCTCACGCGCTCAGCGGAGCTCCTGTGATGACTACGATTTCAGACTGCTCTAACTATGGTAACATGACCTCTGCAACTGCACGTACTTCAGGTATCGTGGCAGCTTGCAACAGGAATATCCAGCTCAGCAACTGCATCAATCACGGAGACCAGCTCAATACATTCCCTAAGCAGGGTGGTGGACGTCTCGGAAACATTACCTGCAATATCACGGCGGGATGTTCGATGACAGGATGCATCAACTATGGTGACCTCATCTCGACTACAGGTGCGCGTTCGGGTGGTATCGCATCCCTTACCAATACAGCCGTATTCGAGAATTGTGCGAACTATGGCGAGATCCTCTCTGATGACGCTAACCGCGGACTCTTCTGGGGATATAACGGTTCCGTACATACATGGAAGAACTGTGTTGCCGGCGGTAAGGTCGGAACATACAACAACGGCTCTCCGGTATATGATTCTTATACTGAAGAAGAGAAGGTCAAGTATCTCGGCGTATTCAAGGCAGGCGTAGACTCTGTTCTTGAGAACATTACATACCTTGTCGGAACCACTGAGCCGGGCGCTGGTGAAGGAGAGGCTGAACTCAGCATCCTCTTCATCGGTAACAGCTTCACAAAGGACGCTGTAGAGCATCTTCCAGGCCTTCTCAAGGCTGCCGGTCTTGACAAGATCCAGCTTACACATATGTATTACGGCGGACGTCTCGTGTCCGAGTATTACGCAGGCTGGAGCACTTCAAGCGACTACAAGTGCTATGAGTGCGGTCCTGGTGCCACTACCTGGACAGAGACTACCGGCAAGACCCTCAAGCAGGTGGCTGAAAGCCGCAGCTGGGACATCATAACCATTCA